>JAZAJI010000041.1:0-34077 GCA_036230365.1 Pseudomonadota bacterium | reverse complement strand
ACTCCAAGTATGGATAATACCATTGCACTAGCAAAACCTGCTCTATCTTTTCCAGCAGTACAATGAAGCACTAAAGGTTCAGCATTATTATCAACTATATGACGGAAAAATGTTTTATATTCTTCAGTGAATTGTTTAACTATGGCTATATTAAAATCATATAGTAAGTTTGTGGCATCAAGATTTCCAAAAGTTAAATCTTTTACAAGATCCTTTGTTGTACCATCATCTATTTCCTTTGGTCGAAATAGAATAGGTAATAATACTTGAGTCATATTTGGTGTTAATCTATCTGGCTCATCCTCTCTTTCTTCATCGGAACGAAAATCTACTACGGATTTGATATTAAGTCTTTCCATATACTTAACATCCTCATCAGTTAGGGAGTGAAGATTATCTGACCGATAAACTTTCCCCCATTTGACAGTTCTGCCATCTTCGGTTTTATAACCGCCCAAATCTCTAAAGTTATGCGCACCACTAAATGGTAATTTTCTGTAATCTTCTCTAAGATTTTCAGATAAGCTTGCTGGAATTGGCCGATCTATTGATGCAATTTCTTTTTCACCAAACCAGAAAAAGGAAAGTGAAACTATTATTAAAATAGCGACAATATATTTAAGAATTTTCATGTTATTATTCCTTTATTAAAGTAAAACCCCTATAAATAAATTCATAGGGGTTTTGGTTAAGTATCAACTACTCTTAAAAAGCGTAGCGGATTCCTGCAGTAAATGCTCTTCCAAAAGACTCTACTTGATTTGTATTCCATGATTCACCAGAGTAACGATGATCTGATTCATCAGAAATATTATTGAGATCAACAAAGATTGATGCTTTTTGTCCAGTTAATTCTTCTAGATCATACCTTATTGATGCATCAAGACGCATTTGAGGTGCCCAATAAACACCAGAAAGACCAAATACTGCTCCTGTTTCTGTTTCATCCAACCATTCACTTCTGTAGCGATAAGTTATTCTGGCAGATAAACCATGATCTTCATAGAAGATTGAAGCATTATAATTTGTATCAGATTGACCGGGTAGTTTAAATTTTTTCCCTTCAGGTGTTGTATATTCTGAGTCTATTATACCAATATTCAACGATGCCCCAAATCCGGAGAAAAACCCATCAATATAATTATCTAATCTTCCAACAAAAGATAATTCAATACCTTGAAGTTGACCATCTTTACCATTCCCAAAGGCAGAAAGATCCCATAACTCACCAGGCTCAGCTGTATCAGAATAAAGACTTCCATCAACTTGTTCATTTGATTCGGAAATTACATTATCAATCTCACGATGAAATACCGTGATAGAAAAAAGACTTGCTTCTGCATAATACCATTCAAAAGCTGCATCTATTCCCCATGACTCTTCTTCTTTAAGGAAAGGATTACCTCCTGTAATTGCTGAAGCTATAGTATTAATTGAAGCTGCTGCCCTTGATTCAATATATGATGGACGGCTAATACCTGTTGAATAGGAAAGACGAAGTTTTTTATCCTCAGCCAAATCATAATTTAAGTGAACACTTGGTAAATAATTTGTATAAGTCCTTTTTACATTTAATTCTTCTTTAGCACCTGCTGCTATATTTTCATAACCGAGATCACCACTGACAGTAGCTAATCGAAAGCCTACAGTTTGGTATTCTGTATCTTCAATACGAAGACCAGCAATAATATTACCCCATTCCATATCAAATGTTTGCATGATATAGGCTGACATTAAAGTTTCCTCAATATTAATTTTTTCATCATCAGGGAAATCTGAACGAGGACCACGAACAGTATTTAGACACTCATTCAATGCAGGGTTATCAGTATAGAAGGCTCCAACTTGATTATCTCTTGGGGTGTCAAAATCTCCAAGCCTGTAATCCTTCGGGTTACATACATCGGCGGGATATCCTCCTGAAACTGAGATTGTAGCGAGAGTTGCTCCACCACCGGTAGCTTCTCTATCATCATATTGAAATCCAAACTTTAATTGACCTCTATTATTTTCTCTACTTATATCTATTTTAAACTGATCAGTTTCGGTATAAAGCCCTCCAACTGCATCTACAAGAAGCTTAGTGCTGTAATCAACATCACGATAGGTTCCATCAAAACTAACAAGAGGATTTTGTGGATCAGAAATATCATAAGAAAGATTTTTTAACTGACCACCGCCAATAAAGTAACCGATTGGCATATAGGTATCAAAAGTAGTATCAATTTTACTTACTTGAGCACTAATATCCCACTCACCTACAGGCGTCTCTATTCCTAATGTAGTCATTTCTGTTTTATTTATATATAAAGCGTCATTAAAAAGTCTTCTTGCACTACCTGTAAAACCTGAACCAGTTGTTGGGGTGCCATTTTTAACATATACACGGAAATCATTTCTTTCTTCACTATCTGTAAATTCTGTATTTAATGTGGTTAGAAAAATTCTACCTCCATTTTCGAGATATCTTTCAAATGTTCCACCAAAGGCTTCACTTTCTCTTTCAACCTTATAGCTTCTAAAATCAATCCTATCAGGAGTTTGAGCACCTTTCGTGCCGCCATAAGTAGGTTCACGATTATCGGTGATTTGTTCAACCCCACCATTAGAGCCATAAACAACAAAACCAAAATTATCGTCAGAATAAGATACCCTTAAATTCTCTTTAGTGACATCACCACCACCTTGATCTTGTTCACCTATTCCAATTTCAGTTGCAAAAGTCCAACCAGCTACATCTGAAGGTTTAAATGTTTTAATATTAATAAATCCGGAAATTGATTCCCCAGGCATATCAGGGGTAATAGCCTTATTAGCTACTACTTGAGATGTAATCACAGTAGGGTAAGAATCAAATCTAGGAATTCGGCCATTTTCAACGCCAGGAATACTTATGCCGTTAAATGCAGTTGTTGTATAACGTTTTGGAGTTCCACGGAAACTAACATATCTTGCTTGTCCTTGATCCCTTTCAATTGATATTCCAGGCAATCGACCTAATGAGTCTGATAAATTCACATCTGGAAATCTCCCTATTGCATCAGCCGAAATAACCTCTGCTAAATTAGGTGCCGATCTTTTGGCTTCAATTGATGCTTGTTGACTTTCTTTAATTGCTTTTCCATAGACAATAACTTCTTCAATACTTTGATCCTGCGCATTAATTGAAGTAATTAGAAATATTGGCACTAACATTAAGAAAATAAATTTAGTTGTGTGATTTAGGAATTTCATTATCTTCCCCCCCCTTTTTTTTATTAATATTTTATAAAGTCTAGCTATAAAATGTATGTTACACAAGTTATACAGTATATGTACTGTTGATAACTTAACTGTCTTACTGTTTAAGGAATTGATTTTTTTGGAGTTTTTATGATTTTTCGGTTTTCAATTATTTTTTTAATTATTCTTCTCGTTCAATTTAATTTTCCCTTATTTGCAAATAATGAGTGGAGAAATGAGTTGAAAGAATTAAAAATTGGACTTTCTGGAGGTGAAAATGAAGCTGACAGACTAAAAAATTACGAATGTTGGAGAGTTTATCTCGAAGATCAACTACAAATTCCAGTTAAATTTTATCCTGCATCCGATGTTGCTGGAATAATTCATGGATTATTAGGTAAAACTATTGATTATGCGAGTGTTGGTCCTTCTGCATATGCTGCAATGTATATTGATGACCCAGAGGCGGTTGAGCCAGTTTTAACAGTAAAAGAATCAGATGGTTCCGAGGGATATAAATCAGCGATGTATGTAAGAAGTGATTCTGATATATACTCTCTCGAAGATATGCAAGGAAATTCTATTGCTTGGTCAGATCCAAATACCACATCAGGATATCTTGTACCTTCTTATGAATTACATCAAAGGGGACTTAAACCTTCCGAATTTTTTAGTAGAACAGGTTTTGCTGGAGGGCATGAGCAAGCAGTAATTGCTGTATTAAATGGTCAATATGATGCGGGTGCCACTTGGGTATCAGGTCAAGGAGATGTAAAGGAAGGATATACTCGAGGTGTTTTTAGAAATATGATCAAAAAAGGTTTATTGGATATGAGTCGATTAAGAGTAATTTGGTTATCTGGATTTATTATGAATGGACCACATGTTGTTAGAAAAGATCTTCCTGATGACTTTAAAGAAGAATTAACAAAACATAATTTTGATTTACAGGAAAAGGATAATAAGTGTTTTAAGGAAATTACTTTTGGGGAAAGCCAAGGATTTATTAAGGTGAGTCATAAAAATTATGAAAATGTTGTCGAGATTCGTAAATTTATTAGAAATCAAAGAAGACGGTAATGTCAGAAATATTTGAGAATATTCGTGAGAATGATGATCTTGATCTTGCATTAGATTACGCTTTAACAAAAATTATCAATGCTATTAATGGAAGAGATGATGACTTACATATTTTTAATCTTGTAACAGTAGATGAAAATAATAACCCTAATACCCGTAATGTGGTTATACGTGATTTTTCAAAAGAAGATCTAATAGTTAGATTTCATACGGATAAAAGATCAAAAAAAATTTCTGATATTTTAAATAACAATAATATAAATCTACTCAGTTATGATAGAGCGGATAAATTACAAATAAGAATTAATGCAAAAGCAAAATTAATTAATTCAGAAGAGGTTTTACTAGATATTTGGAATGCTATGTATCCTATGAGTCGCGAGTGTTATAGAGTTATTGAATCTCCAGGTAATGAGATAGCTTCACTAAATGATATCGAGTTTCAAAATGAAGATGAAGAAGGAATTAATGGGTTCGACAATTTTTCTGCTATTTTGTGTGATATAAATTCTATAGAGATTTTATATTTACACCATGCTGGTCATTTAAGGGCTAATTATAAAAATAATAACGGTAAATTAGATGGCAAGTGGATAGTTCCTTAACATAATGGCTATTAATTACAGTAAAGGTAATGATTTAATTGTTCCTAGTAGTTCAGATATTTATAGGGGCTTAGAAGGTGATGATATTTATATATTATCTAAAGGATTATCTTCAAAAGTTACTATCAATATTGTTGATACCAAAGGGGAAAACACTATTCAATTTGTTGAAGGTTTTGGAATTGAAAAAACTAAATTTGCCAATAACGCATTCCAAATAACCTTAGACAATAATTCAGTCATAATTATTAATAGTGCAGAAAATTATACTTATGAAGTAGGCGGCAACTCTACTACTGGTGAAAAAGGAAAATTAATATCTTTTAAGGATTTATCGAAAGCATTCGGTATTGAACAACTGCCTGATAATGGTACAATATCAGGAGACTCCAATTTTATTGTTACTAATCAAGAATTCTTATCAAGTTCAAAAAATTTTGAATGGTTGATTAAAAAACCTGAGGATGTTGGGTTTTACTCTCAAGAAGTTGATCAGCTTATGGATTACCTAAAAACACCTTTTTTTAATACCCAAGCGGCTATATTGATAAAAGGAAATACAATCATCGCTGAATATTATACAGATGGTTACAATAACAAAGATCTAGCTACAAGTTGGTCAGTAGCAAAAAGCTTTGCTTCTACAGTAATTGGAATTGCAATAGATGAAGGATTTATCAATTCCGTTAATGATCCTATTACAAAATATTTACCGGAATGGCAGGGAAAAGAACAAGATAATATAACTCTAGAAAATCTTCTTGGTATGAGATCAGGTATGGAGGATCATGCTGGACTGGGTGTTTATTTTCAAGCTGACATGACCTCATTTTCTTTGGAAAGAGGAGTTATAAGAGGGCCTGGTGAATCGTTTAGTTATTCTAATGAGGACTCCATGCTTTTTGGAAGGATAATAGAAAATGCAACTGGTATGTCTTTCCAAGAATATGCTGATAGCCGTTTATTTGATAAACTAAATATTGATGAAACATGGTGGACAGATAAAGCTGGTAATACATTAACTTATGCTGGATTAGATATGACCCCCCGTGAATTTGCCAAATTTGGACTTATGATAGCTCAGGAAGGTTTATGGGAAGGTCAGCAGATAGTTTCAGAATCTTGGATAAACAAAGCTACAGTCGAGTTAGATAACTTAGCATCTTACGGTTATCAATGGTGGACATCAACTATCTCAGGATCTGGATTAGGTTTAATTAGAACAGAAGAATATCCTTTCTTTTCAGCTCTAGGTCTAGACGGTCAATATATATATGTATGGCCGGAAGAAGATATCGTATTAGTTAGATTTACTAAATATACACATCTAGGCAATAAAGAATCTTCAGTTGTTGACATAGGAGCTTCAACTTATCATGGAACTGAATCAGGAAGTGTGATAGTCAGTCAATTAGAAGAGTTATTGTATGCGGTTGGTAACAATCCAGAAGATCAGTTGGTGCCATCATATTCAGAATTTGGTTAAAAAATGATTAATATTGATGAATACTCAGAAAAGATGAAGAATGCCGAATTATTTCAAGGCATGGGTTTTCAAAAAATTATTAAATTAAGTGAAACCGAAGCTGAATTTGAGTTTTTAGCAGAAACTAGACATTGTCATTCAGGAAATATAGTTCAAGGTGGATATGTGACTGGCTGGATAGATACAACTATGGCTCATGCTGCTATGGCGGCAAATAATTTTTCGGTTAATCCCCTTACTTTAGAATTAAAAGTAAGCTTTTTTAAACCTGCTCACCCAGGAATTTTGACAACATCTGCTTCAATAATTAAATTAGGAAAATCAATGGCTTTTATTGAAGGGATGTTAATGGATGGTGACGGGAATATTTTAGCTAAAGGATCATCATCTAATAGATTAATTAAAAATGAAAAATTTCCAAGTAGAACTAATTTCTAAATTTAAATGCAAAAATTTCATTATTTTTTTATATATTCTAATGTCAGGATTCTCTAATATTGAAGCCATGGAAAACCCTTTTTATAAAGACTACACGACTAAGTTTGAAATTCCTCCTTTTGGAGAAATAAACGAAAGTCACTTTATGCCTGCTTTTATAAAAGGTATGGAAGAACATAATGCTGAAATTAAATCAATAATTGAAAATAGTAACAAACCATCTTTTGAAAATGTAATTATAGCTATGGAGCGTTCAGGTTCTCTTTTAGGTAAAGTTAGCTCCGTATTTTTTAATTTATCTGGTTCAACCACCAACCCTAAAATACAAGAAATTGAAAAAGAAATTTCACCAAAATTATATGAGCATTTTGATTCAATTAGTTTAAATCCTGATATTTTTCAAAAAGTAAAAATACTGTGGGAAGATATTGATAATCTAGATTTATCAAAAGAAGAGAAAAAAATCCTTGAGGAATCTTATAAAAGATTTGTTAGAAACGGTGCGCTTTTAGAAGGCTCTAAAAAAGAAAGATATGCAGAAATTAATCAGGAAGTTACTAAGCTTTCAGTTCAATTTTCACAAAACCTATTGGCAGAAACTAATGATTTTGAAATTATTTTAGAAGAAGGTGATCTTGCCGGATTACCGGATGACATTATAAATCTAGCCCAACAAGAAGCAGAAAATAAATTTAAAAAAACTGAAGATGATAAATATAGGGGTAAGTTTGTATTTACTCCCCAAAGAAGTAGCATGTATCCATTTCTTACTTATTCAACACGAAGAGATCTTAGAGAAAAATTATACAACGGTTATATATTGAGGGGTGATAATAATAATGAGTATGATAACAAAGATATCACTTCAAAAATTGCTTCATTAAGAGTTGAAAAAGCTAACATTCTTGGATTTGATACACATGCTCATTATGTGCTTGATAATACAATGGCAAAAACGCCTGAAGCTGTTTATGGGCTTCTTAATCAACTATGGACCCCAGCCTTAAATAGAGCAAAAAATGAACTCAAAGAAATGCAAGATCTTGTCGAAGAAGAAGGGCAGAATTTTAAAATAGCTTCTTGGGATTGGTGGCATTATTCAGAAAAAGTGAGAAAAGAAAAATATGATCTTGATGAAGAAGAAATTAAGAATTATTTCACTCTTGATAATACTATTGATGGGATTTTCAAAACAGCTAATAAACTTTTTGGTCTAACATTTGAAGAAAAATTTGATATTGACCTTTATCATCCGGACGCAAGAGTTTGGGAAGTTAAAGATAAGGATGGTTCTCATATAGGTATATACATAGGAGATTATTATACCCGTTCAAGTAAAAGGGGCGGAGCATGGATGAGCTCCTTTAAAGACCAATCAAATTTTGATGGAAAAGAGAGGCCTGTAATAGTTAATGTCTGTAATTTTCCACCACCATCCAAAAGCAAACCATCTCTTTTAAGTTTTGAGCATGTGACAACTCTTTTTCATGAGTTTGGACATGGTTTACACGGATTGTTAACAAATACGGAATATAAGAGTTTATCTGGTACAGCTGTTTCAAGGGATTTTGTTGAATTTCCATCTCAAGTATTAGAGCATTGGGCAAGCGAGCCAGAATTATTAAAATCATATGCTAAACATTATGAAACCGGTGAAGTCATTAGTGATGAATTGATTTCCAAGATGCAAAAGGCAAGTAAATTTAATCAAGGTTTTGCTAATACAGAATATTTAGCGGCTTCCTATTTAGATATGGACTGGCATACTCTTAAAACAACAGATCTTCAAGATACAAATGATTTTGAAAAAAAATCTTTAGAAAATATTGGATTGATTGATGAGATAATTTCACGTTACAGGACAACATATTTTCAGCACATATTCACACATTCTTATTCAGCAGGATATTATAGTTATATCTGGGCAGCAGTATTGGATTCTGATGCTTTTGCGGCTTTCAAAGAAAGTGGAGATGTCTTTAACCAGGACTTAGCAAGTAAATATCGAAAATATATTCTTGAAAAAGGTGGAACAGAAGATCCTATGCACCTTTATCGTGAATTTAAAGGAGACGATCCCGATATTGCAGCCCTACTAGAAGATCGAGGTTTAAATTAGTTTATAAACTAGAAGAAATTATTGAACTGGTATAAAAGAAATTATTAATTTGAAGAGAAAAAATGACTTACTTTATTGAAACACTTAAATCTTCTTGGTTATTGTTGCTCTGTTTAATTCTTGCCAGGTTTATTGGTCTTCCAGCAAACTTCACACCTATTCTAGCTTGCGCTGTATTTCTTCCATTTATGACGAATAATAAATTTCTTCAAATAGTATTGCCGGTCGGAATTGTAATAATTACAGATCCCTTCTTAGGTTTTTATTCATCTATGCCTATTGTTTATTTATGTATTGTTACAACAAGTCTAATCACAACACTTTTTTCTCATTATGATTTTAAAAATATGATCTTTAGCGGTCTAATTGGCGTTGGAATTTGGCACATAATAGTTAATTTTTCAGTATGGTATACAGGTCTTAGTGGAATGACATTACTATCAACTTATCTTGCGGCAATTCCATTTGATTTAAGACTTCTTCTAAGTACAGTGCTTTTTGCAAGTTTATTTTATTTCTTTAGATCTTACGCTTTAAGCTGGTACAGCCGCCTAGATTCGAACTAGGGACCTCCTGATCCACAATCAGGCGCTCTAACCGACTGAGCTACGGCTGCCCATAAAAATTTCTTAACATATAAGCCGAAAATTAGAAAGTTATCTTTCTAAATGAACAGGTCTACAATCCTGATTATGGTAATGATTAATATTTACTATTGAATATAATAAATATAAATTTCGCCAATGAATAAAAAATACTTAGGAATACATCGAGAAGGCTGGAAATTTTTTAGTACCTTTATTTTGATTTCATTTTTCAGTTTTTTTATTGTTAAAATTTTATGTTTTATATTTACTCTTCTTGCTTTTTTTACTCTTTGGTTTTTTCGTGACCCAGAGAGATTTTTAGAGTCTCAAGATGATCAGTTTTTAAGTGCTGCAGATGGAAAAATTTGTTTTATTGGGGAGGAATATCCCCCAAAAGAAACTGATATTAATGAAAAAATGAAAAAGGTAAGCATTTTCATGAATGTCTTTAATGTGCATGTAAATAGAAGCCCTATAAATGGCCGTATAGAGAAAATCATTTATAAAAATGGAAAATTCTTCAATGCAAGCCTTAATAAAGCAAGTGAGCATAATGAGAGAAACTCAATAATCATTAAAAATGATGTTGAAAAGATAATCGTGGTCCAAATTGCGGGATTAATAGCTAGAAGAATAGTAAATTTTATTTCAGAAAATGATAATATGAATAAAGGAGATAGGATTGGGCTTATACGCTTTGGTTCAAGGGTAGACATATACTTGCCATTAAATTATCAAATCAAAGTAAACCAGAATGATATTGTTTTTTCTGGGAAAACGATAATTGCGGAAAGGTAATTTATGAGAAAAATAAGAAGAATAGATTTTAAATCACAAATACCAAATTTTATTACCCTAGCCGGCTTATCTTTTGGGTTAAGTTCAATTAGATTTTCCTTAGATTATAATTTTGAAATAAGTGTCATTTGCCTTCTTTTAGCATCTGCATGTGATGCATTAGATGGTTTTTTTTCGAGAATCCTTAAGAGTGAATCGGAATTGGGCGCTGAACTTGACTCTTTATCAGATTTTCTATCATTTGCTGTAGCTCCATGCATTCTCATTTATATGAGTCTTGTCAATAAAAATGAATTGATAGGTTCCTTGGCATTGCTTCTGTTTGTTGTTTTTTCATGTATAAGACTTGCTGTTTTTAATCTTAAAAAAGATAGCAATTCAGATGACTCAGATTTTTTTAGCGGTGTACCAACGCCAGCCGGTTGCGGCCTTTTAATTTTACCTCTTGTTCAAAGTTTTTTAGGTTTTGATTGGGCCGAAAAAAATGAAATTTTTTTAAGTGTTTATATTTTTATTGTTGGTCTGTTGTTGGTCAGTAATTTACCTACATTTTCTTCAAAGCAGTTTAAAATAAGGATAAGCAGAAAGAATTATTTATATTTCTCATTACTGTTTTTCTTTATTTATTTATCACTGATTAATTTCTTATGGATAGCAATAAATGTTATGGGGATAATTTATTTAATAAGTATGCCTGTATCTTTTTGGAAATATAAAACTACAAATTAACGCATTAATATTCTTGATACTTATTCAATTTTGTTTATTTATAGCGTTATGAAAAATAAGTATGCATTCTTTCTTTTTGGGCTATTTTTAGCAGTTAATCTAACTTTACATCCATTAGAGCACAACGATTCCGGTAATCTAGAAAGTGAAGTAGAATGTGAATTTTGTATCAATGAATTAATTAAGCCCATAACATCTGATGTTAGTCCACAAAATTTAGTTCCCTTCAAAAATTTATCATTTGGAATAACAGAAAATGTCGATTCATTTGATTTCAAAAATTTTTCATCACGAGCACCTCCTAAAATTTAAAATTCTAAGCATTTTTTAAATTTTTTAAGGAGTTAAAATGAAAAAGTTTTCATTAGCACTTTTTGTGTTTGGTGCTTTATCAATAAACATAACATACGCAGATGATTCAGATGTTTCTGAGATTATAGTAACTTCATCTTATATTGATCTCAATTTAAGTGATCTTGATGATCCTCTTCTAGTTATAGGTGGAGAAGATTTAGTATTGGAAACAACACAAAGTATAGGTGAGACATTAGATAATTACTTAGGAATACAGTCATCAGACTTTGGTTCAGCTGTTGGCCAACCTATCATTCGAGGAATGACTGGCAGTCGAGTAAAGTTAATGAATAATGGAAAATCTATAAGAGATGTATCTGTTAAGGGCGCTGATCATATTAATGAAGTTGATTTACATGATATTCAGCAAATTGAAATAGTTAGAGGACCATCATCCCTTCTTTATTCCAATGGAACTATTGGTGGAATTATCAATATTATTGATAATACAATTGCCCGGGAAGATATTAAAGAAACGAAATTAAACATCGGTTTAGAATCTCAATCCGTTAATGATGGTGAGACTGGTAGCTTTTCATATCAAAATAATATAGGCGGTTTTAACTTAAGCTTAGCTTTTAAAGACTCTCAATTTGATAATTTTGATATCCCCAATGGTGCAGTAATACATTCTGAAGAAGAGCATCACGAAGAGGATGAGCATCATGACGAAGCTGAGCACCATGAAGAAGAAGTTCATCATGATGAAGATGAACACGAAGAGAATCTTGGCTATCTTCCAAATTCTGATTTTGAGTCAACTTCGAAAAGATTTGGTATATCAAAAGCCGGAGAATGGGGATATTTTGGTATTTCTTATAAAAACTCTGAAAGCCTTTACGGCATACCTTTTCATGACGAAGGTCATGAAGATCATGGAGTAAAAGAACATCACGACGAAGATGAGCATCATGATGAAGGTGAGCATGAAGGTGAAAGAATTTTTTCAAACACTGAATCTGATATTTTTGATATTGAAGGTGCGTATATAGTAAATAATTCTTGGGTAAAAAAGATTAATTATTTTATCAGATCTTCTGAATACTCTCTTACTGAACAGCATGCTGAAGAAGAAGGGCACCACGATGAAGAAGAACATCATGACGAAGACGAACATGATGAGCATGGTCATGCAGAAGGTCCTACAAATTTTGAAAATGAATCTAAAGAATATGGAGCAATTTTTGATTTTTCAAATGATGTTTTAGAGCAAAAATTATCTATACACTATGTTGAAGAAGAAATTTCCATTCTTGGTGCTGAAGCATTTATGAGGCCAACAGATAATGAAGAGCTGTCTATAGGTTACTATATATGTAAGGAATTTGGCTTATTTGATATTGATCTTGGTATTAGATACGATGACTTTTCTCGAAAGGGGTCAGTTGTTCATCATGAAGAAGGGCATCACGACGAAGATGAACATCACGACGAAGATGAGCATCACGATGAAGATGAACATGAAGAGGAAATTGATTACTTTAATAAAGATTTTAGTAAAACAAGTTTTGCATTAAATTTTTCAAGAGAAATCAATGATAATTTAACTATCAGTCTTGGACTTGCAAGAGTTGAAAGGGCTCCTTCAGCAGTAGAATTGTTTATGAATGGCGCACATCTTGCTACAGGTAGATTTGAGGTTGGCAATACAAACCTTAAATCTGAAACTGCTAACAATATTGATTTGAATGTCTTTTATCGAAATAATAATTTCTCTTTTAGGGCAAATATCTTCACTAATGAAGTAGATAATTATATCTATCTAAAAGATGAAACTGAAGAAGAGCATGAGGAACATGAAGAAGAACATGAGGATCATGGAGGTCTTATCCTTGCAAATTATCTACAAAAAGATGCCGAACTTGAAGGTTATGAGTTTGAAATAAGTCAAGCTTTTGCCTTTGATAGAGGAAATCTTACTTTATCTTTAGGTAGAGACTCAGTTACAGGAGAATTTAAAAACGGAAATAATATTCCAAGAATTGTACCTGCGAGAAATATCTTAACTGTTTCTTATTCAGAAGAAAATTTTGAAGCAAGACTTACTTATAAAGATGTTGAAAAGCAAAATGATATTAGCGAAGGTGAAACAATGACTGAAGCCTATGAAATGCTTGATTTTTCTTTAAGGAAGACTTTTGAGCTTAACAATCAAAATAAAGTGAGTTTATCCTTATTTGGTAAAAATCTTCTTGATGAAGTTGCAAGAAATCATTCTTCTTTTGTAAAAAATGAAGTTCCTTTACCAGGAAGAAATTTTGGTGTGAGGTTAAATTATAGATTTTAGTTAAACCTAGAGTTTATTTCTTTAGAAAGTTCCTAGGGGCTCGATTCCCCTAGGGGCTAGCTAATTTATGATAATCTGGAATTTCTTCTCTTTTAATTGGTGTAAGGGTTTTCATGGGGTCTTCGCCAAAATAGATATCTTCACCAACTAATTTTGCATCTGAATCTGCAGGCCAAACTGTTATAAGTTGTGTATTAGTTAGCCATAAATCATGTTCTTCTAATTCAGAAAAATTTTCAGAAGTTAATCCCATCGTTTTTAATGCTTCTTTAGAATAAACCTGTTTTACCTGTCCTTCTGTTATAACGCCTTGATCATCGGCAATTATTTTTTCAACCACCACTTCAAATTGTTCGCCACCTGTTAAAAACATATTGCTATAAAAATTTGATACTTCTTCATAACCATTAAGGACCATATTTACATCGCTTACTCGCCAAAAATGGTAAACTGGTTCAGCAGTAAGTGTTGCCATTAATGGTTCTAACTGACCTTTAATTTCTGCCTCCATATGATTAGCAACTTCATTAACAAGTTGTTTTTGTCTTGTATTTGATAAAGTTTCTGCGTGTTCCCTCAACGGCTTCCAACTAGCGTGAGGATCAATTTTCAATTTTGTCATAACCTTCCCCAAAGTATTTACTTTTATAGATATAATTTAGAGCATATTTTGTAAGATAAATAAAAATTATTATTAAAAGAAATGAATTAAGTTATATTAATATAGCTTAGCAATAAGAAAAGAAATGACATTAGATTTAAAATTATTATACACAATATTAAGTCTAAGTATTTTATTGCCTATAAATTTATTATCTCAATCAGCGCAATCTATTATTGATGAAGTTGAAAAGCTTTACCAAGGAAATTCAAGTAGGGTAAAGATGACAATGATAATACAAACAGAAGACTATGAAAGATCACTCTCTTTAGAAGGTATAACCCTAGGTGATGATCTTGCAAATTTTAGAATTTTATCACCAAAAAAAGACAAAGGTATTGCAACCTTGATGCGATTTAAAGAAATGTGGAACTTTCTTCCGAAAATTGATCGTGTTATTAAGGTTCCGCCTTCCATGATGATGAGTTCTTGGATGGGAAGTGATTTTACGAATGATGATCTTGTAAAACAAACTAATCTTTCAGAAGAATATGATCTTTCATTATCAGAGAAAGATGATAAGTACATAATAAATCTAATTCCTAGGGTTTCAACTGTTACTGTTTGGGGCAAAATTCAATATCATATATTGAAGAACCCATTATTACCTACAAAACAGATATTTTATGATGAAAAAGGTCTTGCTATTCGTCAGTTGGATTTCATAGAATCTAAAATTTTTGACGGAAAATTATTACCATCAAAACTTGTTATGGTTCCTTTAAATAAAGTTGGTCATAAAACTATAATAATTTACGATTCAGTATCGTTTGATCCTGATGATATTTCTGAGGATATGTTTACTCTTAGATATCTTAAAAGGAGATTTTAATGCTTATACTGCGTATGGCTTTTAGGAATCTTTTTCGTCAATACAGAAGAACAATACTTACAGGATTATCAATTGGCGGCGGTTATATTGTATTTGTTTTAAGTGTGTCTCTAGTTGAGGGCAGTTACGGTAATGTTATTGATATATTTACAAAAGATAGTGTAGGGCACATACAAATACATCGTAAAAGTTATAGAGAAAAACCAAAGACATATTTAACTATAGATAACAGAAAAGAATTAGAAGAGTTATTTTATAAAGAATCCCAAATTATAAGTTTTACGCCAAGAGTTCTATCCATGGCACTTGCATATGGAAAAGAGAAGTCTACACCTGTAAAGGTTCTTGGAATTGATCCAAATCTTGAAGCAGATGTAACTAGAATTAAAGAGAAAATTTTTACTGGCGATTATTTTGATAGTACTCCAAATGCTGATGGTTATTACAAAGCTATGATTGGCTCTTCTATTGCTGAGTCATTAAAAATTAATATTGGTGATGAACTAATTTTAATTGGCCAAGGAGCAGAAGGTTCAATTGCAAACGATATTTTTATCGTAAGTTCAATTGTTGGAAATGAAAATTCTTTCGATAAAATGACCGTTTACTTACCTTTAGTTGCATCGCAAAGTTTTTTATCCTTGTCCGATGAAGTTCATCAATATGCTCTGCTAGTAAATAAACCAAAGAGAAATTTAGAAATTGCGGCCGAACTACAGGAAACACTTTCTAATTTAGATGTTGCACCTTGGCAGAGAATTGAGACTACTTTTTATCAAACAATGCAGGCAGATAGGAAAGGAAATAATTATACCCTTATATTAATTGTCTTTCTTGTTTTTGTGGGGGTATTAAATACTATTTTAATGTCAGTGCTTGAAAGAACCAAGGAATTTGGTGTAATTCGGGCAATAGGTTGTAGACCTTCAAAATTAATACTACTCATAAATCTTGAAACTATTTTTCTTACCTTTTTAAGCATTTCCATTTCTCTTATTATAGTTATTCCTATGATCTACTGGTTTGCCAATACCGGGCTTTTACTTTCTGAACCTATTGATATGGGCGGTGTAATGTTTCAGCATATGAGGGGAGAATTTTCATTAAATGTATTCTTAAAACCTATGATTATTGTCTTTATAACTTCTTTCTTAGTAAGCCTTCCTCCAGGTTTTCGTGCAGCTAGAATGACACCTAAAAATGCAATGGATTTTAATTAAATGTTAATGATTAGACAGGCATGGAGAAATATATTTAGGAATATCCGTAGGTCGGTATTGACCTGTACTTTAATTGCAAGCTCATTAGTTGTTATAATTTTAGTTGATAGTATTATCAATTCAATGACTGGATTAATGGTTAAAGGAATTACTGAAACCATAGAAGGTGAGGCCCAAATTTATCATTCGGGCTTTAGAGATCAATATGATCCAGAATTATATATAAGAGATCCCAAATCCATTATTTCAAATTTAGATTCTGATAATGAGATAAAGTCATACGCATCAAGAGTAATAGTTCCATCAATGATTGGTTCTAGCTACAACTCAGATGGAGTTGTGCTTTATGGAGTTGATGCAGAAAAAGAATCAAATACCAGCAGATTACAATCAGCAGTAATTGAAGGTGATTATTTAAGCGGGTCTGATAGGGAGCTTATACTTGGGCGACTTATTGCTGAAAAATTGGAAGTAGGAATTGGAGATAGAATTGTCATAACATCCTCTGAAATAAATACTAATCAAATGATTCAAGAGTTATTTAGAGTATCAGGAATTGTCCAATTTGGCCCTAAAGAGTTAGATGAAGGTTTTGCTTTTATAAATCTTTCTACAGCACAAAGAATGTTTAATATTGGAGAAGGGGTTCATCAGATAGCTATAAGATTTACTAATCCGGAATTAGCCAATTCGCCAGATTTAGACATTTATAAAACCTTACCGTCAGATACTTTAGAGGCAAAAGGTTGGTTAGCTTTACAACCTGGATTGGGGGCTATGCTTGAAATGACAGGTTTATCAACACTTATAATGGGTGCAATTCTTTTTATACTTGCCTCTTTAGGTGTTGTTAATTCGATATTTATGTCAATTTATGAAAGAACTTACGAACTTGCGGTTAGTAAGGCGATTGGTACGCGTCCATCAGGAATTGCATCTTTGGTTTTACTTGAAGGGTTGTTTCTTGCTTTAATAAGCTGTTTTTTTGGTATCATAATAACTGTCATTTTAGGGATTTTTCTTAAAGAAAATGGATTATCTTTAGGGGTGATGGAATTTTCAGGAGTTGCCTTTCCAGATAACATACCCGTTATACTAACATTAGATCAATTTGTTAATTTCCCTTTTTATGTTGTTTTATTAACTTTATTAGCTGCAATTTACCCAGCAATTTTTGCTGCCCGCATTGTGCCAGCGCAAGCTGTTCAAAAGGCTTTATAGGAGATAATTTATATGCCTAATGTTATTGAAATAAACAATCTTACTCGTAAGTATGGGAAGGGCGTAGCAGAAGTAATTGCTGTAAATCAGTTATCTTTAAATATTGAATATGGAGAGTTTACAGCTATCATTGGCCCTTCTGGATCTGGAAAATCTACTTTACTTAATTTAATAGGAGGGCTTGATAACTCTGATGAAGGGCAAATTATGCTTGCTGGGAATAATTTAGCTTCTATGTCTGGAAGAAAGATGTCAGATTTTAGAAGGGATCATATAGGATTTATTTTTCAAGCGTATAATCTTATTCCAGTTCTTTCTGCTGCTGAAAACATAGAATATATAATGCTTTTACAAGGTATATCTAACGCTGAACGAAATAAAAGAGTTGAAGAAATGCTCCAGCTGGTTGGCCTCGAAGGATTGGGTAATAGAAGGCCTTCAGAATTATCAGGAGGGCAGCAACAAAGAGTAGCTGTTGCAAGAGCTATGGCGTCTGAGCCAGAAATTATTCTTGCTGATGAACCTACAGCAAATCTAGATTCTAAAACAGGGGCATCACTCTTAGATATGATGAAAGGCTTGAATGAGGAAAAAGGAGTAACTTTTGTATTTTCAACTCATGATGAAATGATAATGAAAAGAGCAAAAAGATTAATACATCTTCGAGATGGAAGCATAGAGCGAGATGAAAGCAATAATAATGCCTAAATTTATATTGGTATTAATATTAATTCTCTTACCTCCCAATATATATAGTGCCGAATTTTCAGGTTATTTAAAAACTTATTTGGTTTCTCAAAACAAAAAAAATATTGAGGCAATCGAGTTACCCAAAATGGAATTATTTCAGTCTACCTTAAGATTTCAAATTGAATCGACTGATTCAGGCCCTGCTTGGGAAATTCATTATGAGGTTGATTCAATTAATAGTTCTGAACAATTATCATCATACGGTTTATTGGGTTTATCTAATGAAAATCAATCAGAGAATGGTATTTATCGGTTTAGTGATTTAAATCGTGAAATTTCGAAAAAGGATAAACATACTCTTCGGCAGAACCTTGATCGATTAAATATTCAATTTCAACTTAATTCAGGGGATTTGACTATTGGTAGGCAGGCTATATCTCTAGGATCTTCAAGGTTTATAAATCCAGTAGATGTGTTTTTACCATTTGATATAAGAACATTAAATACTGAGTTTAGGCCTGGAATTGATGCTATACGTTTTCAAAAACCAATTGGTACATTAGGAGAATTAGATACAGGACTTATTTTTGGAAAAGATGGTGAAAGAAAAAATTCTGCTGCTTATGCTAGAATTTCAAGTCGTATTCAAGGACAGGATTTTCAAATTACCTTTGTTGATACAGATTCACTCTTTCTTTTAGGGGCTGGTATACAAGGCGCAATAGGCGATAGTGGATATTGGTTGGAAATTGCAAATGTAACTGGAGATGACGATTACACAAGAGCCTCTATTGGTTTAGATCACGCTATTACAGATAATATTTATTTTATGGTTGAATATCATTATAACGGTATTGGATCATCTTCCCCTGATCAATATCTTAAACAATATGAAAGGGATGCATATAAGGAGCATGGTGTTTTTCTTTTAGGAAAAAAATATTTTTCCAGTGGTCTAAATGTACAAATCTCGCCTGTAACCGCCTTAAGCTTTCAAGCTATTTATAATCAGGATGACCATTCTGCATTTTCATCATTAAGTATAGAACGACACTTAACTGACAATCTATATTTGGACCTAGGATATTATAAGTTTTTTGGTTCTAGTAGATTAAGATACGTAGGAAACGATATTCTTTTAAATTCTGAATATGGTATTAATCCTAATACTGCTTATATAAGTTTAAGATATTATTTTTAAAATAAATCAAATTAAAAAAAGCTTTCTTATAATGATATATCTTTCTATTCTTAAATATTAATACTAAGCTTTTATCCTTTCATGAATTTAAAATTATATAAAGATAAGTTTTCAACCTGGTGGAGTTTTTTTGGATGGCGAATGGTTGTCTATGCAAACTTGGTTGATTTTGTTTCCGTTGGTTTAGCTTTTTACGCTTACGCTGTTTTTTTTGGTTTTATTCAACAAGAATTTGAAGCCAGTAGATTTCTTGTTTCAAGCACCGTCTCAGTCATGATTTTGGCTGCAGGAATTTATTCTCCGATTATGGGATTTATTTTAGATAAATTTCCTATCAAGAAACTCCTATCTATTGGAGCAATAATATTTGGCTCAGGTTTTATCTTATTATCTTTTGTACAAAATTTTACTCAATTTCTTATGGTTTATGGAACTTTTTTAGCTTTAGGAATAGTTATTTTCGGAAATTTAAGCACTGCGAAACTTATTTCAAACTGGTTTGAAAAAAAAATAGGAACGGCTCTTGGTTATGCTTCAATAGGCATTTCTTTTTCTGGTGTAATTATTCCGTTGATCGCGATTGAATTAATTATAAGTTATGGCTGGAGAAATACTTACTTAATCTTTGGTATTTTTGTATTACTTATGTGTTCCTTTTTTTCATATAAATATATTGTTGATAAACCATCAGATATTAATCAATTTCCAGATAATGATAATGATCGCAAAGCCGAAGTCGAATTAATTGAATCTAAGAAGAAAAGTTTAACAGAAATTATGTCAGTTAGTTCTTTTTGGGTCTTAACAATAATTTTTACTTTCCAAATTTCAGCTAATTTAGGTGTATATACTCATATTCCAATTTTTTCTCAAGATTTAGGTTATAGCCCTATAGAAGCAACTAGAATTTATGCTGTAGCAGCATTTTGTGCAGCACTAGGAAAAATAATTTTTGGAAATTTGTTAGATTATTTGGGTGCCAGAAAAACTATTTGGATTTCTTTATTTTGTCATGGTCTTGGTATCGCGGCTCTTATATTTTCACAAAGCCTTTTCTCTCTTCTATTTTCTGTGATGTTACTTGGAGTGGGTTTGGGTGGGCAAATGCCGTTAATGAATTCAACATTTGCATTAACATTTGGGAGTGCAAATTTTGGAAAGGCTAGAGGTCTTATGACTCCATTTATGGTTCCTATGCAGATTATAGCAGCTCCTTTGTCAGGTTTTCTATATGATACATATGGGAATTATACTTTGGCTTTTTCTATAAATGTGGTTTTATGTGTTATTGCAGGAATTGTAGTATTTTTCTTACATCTTCCTGAAAAAAATAGATAATGTTAATTAGGTAAATATTTAACAAAAGGGGAAAATTATGAGTGGAAAATTAGAAGGGAAAATTTCTTTAATACTTGGTGCAGCTGGTAAAGATAATATGGGGCAAGTTATGGCAAGACGATTTTCTTCAGAAGGAGCGAAAGTTGTTGTTGCTGGAAGAAATGAAGAAGGGTTAAAAGAAATTTCTGAAGAAATAAATGGTGATTATGCTGTTTGTGATATTACTAAAAAAGAAGATATTGATTCAATGATATCAAAAGTTACTGATTTACACGGAAAGCTAGATATTGGAATTCAGGCAACTGGATGGGGTTATTTATCTCCATTTTTAGAAAGCACTGAAGAAGATTTGGTTAAAATTATGAATTTACAATTTAAAGGCCCTTATCAATTTTTTCAGGCTTGTATACCGGCAATGTCAGAAGGCGGAAATATAATTCAAATATCATCTGCAACAGCGACTATTATGTTAGATAATCATGCAGCATATATGGGAACTAAAGCTGGGATTGACCATGTAATTAGAACAATTGCTAATGAATTTGGAGAAAGAAATATTCGAGCTAACTCAATTTCTCCGGGTTTAACTGCAACTCCTATGACGGCTGAAGCAATGGCTGCTCCTGGTTTAGAAGAGGCATTTAGAAAATGCTATCCATTAGGTAGAATTGGCACTTCAGAGGATGTTGCTGCCGCTGCAGTGTTTTTATGCAGTGATGAGTGCTTTTTATCTGGTCAGAATCTTCAAGTTAACGGCGGTCTAACTCTTAGAAGAAATCCAAGAAGTCATGAAATAGATGAATCTGTCGCAGAAGCTGTTGCTGCACTTGAGAATAATTAATTTTAGCTAATTTAAGGATCCAATTATGAATAAAGGGATAAACAAACAAAGTGATATAATTGCGGACCTTCAGATTGGTCCAACGGATCAAGGAATGGTAAGAATTTTTGTATCTTCTGAATCTATTGAACTTCCTATGGATTTTACTCCCGAACAAGCAATCGATATAGCTGATGAAATAAAATCATCAGCTTTACAATTAATTAAAGAATAAGTCTTAAATATCTATAAGGAGATTTGATCTGCCAGAAAAAGTATCATTATTAACTAAGTTTTATTATGGGTTTGGTTCCATGGCTTATGGAATAAAAGATAATGCCTTTTCATATTTTTTATTGTTTGTTTATGTGCAGGTCTTTGGTCTTTCACCTGATTTGGCAGGTTTAGCAATATTTATAATGCTGATTTTTGATGCATTTTCAGATCCGTTAATTGGTTACTTTTCTGATCGCACTCAATCACGATGGGGTCGAAGACATCCTTACATGTATTTTTCAGCATTTCCTGTTGGACTTTCTTTCTTTCTACTTTGGGATCCACCAAGTAATCTGAATCAGAATGAACTTTTCTTATATTTATTATTTTTAGGAATTTTTATAAGAACAGCAATAACATTATATGAAATACCTAGTGCAGCGCTTGGTCCAGAACTTTCCAAGGATTATGTTGAAAGGAGTTCATTGTTATCATTCCGCTATTGGTTTGGATGGTGGGGAGGTCTTTCAGTGTGGAATTCTTTATGGATATTTGTCGTTTACGCGTCCTGGACAGGTTCTCAAGATGCTCGATATATTCCTGAAACTTGGGCAACTTATGGATTAGTTTGCAGTATTATTATGGTATTCTCTATCTTTGTTACTTCACTTGGTACACATAAAGAAATCCCAAATCTATATTCTCCTGAGCCAAGAAATTTAAGCCTGAAAGAGACTTTTTCTGAACTTTATGAGACAATGACAATAAGTCGTGATTATATGATTCTTTTTCTTGCAATGATAGTGACTGGAATTGCTGGAGGTATAGCGACGAACTTTACTCTCTTTCTATACAGCTTTTTTTGGGAATTCTCGCCATTAAATATCTTAACAATTGGCCTTACTCTTTTTCTAACTCCAATGGTTGGCTTAAAAGCGTCTCCCTTCTTGGCAGATAAGATTGGTAAGAGAGAAAGTGTAATTTACCTTTCTATTGGTTCAATAATGGCTGAAAATACAATAATTATTCTTCGCCTTTTAGATATATTGCCAGCTAATGGAAGTCCTTCAGTTTTAGGATTTGTACTTATATTCCATTGGATAGCTGTTGCTTGCGCTATTATTGCAGGAACGACACTTGCATCTATGGTATTTGATACAGTGGAGGAAGTTGAAAAAGCTACTGGAAGAAGAATGGAGGGCACCCTTTTTGCAGCTAGGTCATTTGCAGCAAAATGTATGAGTGGTTCTGGAGCTTTTATTGTTGGATTAATATTAACTTATGCAAATTGGCCAGAGAATGCTGTACCAGGCCAAATATTGGATAATACTTTATTTACAATAGGTTTATGTTTTGTTATTTGCTCAATTTCTTTATGGTCGTTGGCTATATTTATATTATCAAAAGTTAGTATGAGTAAGAATAAGCATAAGGATAACTTAAAAACACTGCAATACCTTGATTCTTCTGAATAAATTAACTAATTCTTGAAAATGTGAAATTGATTAGTAATATGCTCGTGATGGGGGATAGTTTTATGCATCCTGATAAAATAAAAGAAATTAGGAAAAATATAGAATTTGAGTATAAAAGAAATTCGTATCCAGATGGTTTTCCTCAAATACCTGATTTGTCAGGAAAGAGATATACCGACGAAGAATTTTTTGAATTAGAATTTAGTAATATTTTCTTAAAGTCATGGTTAATGATTTTTAGAGAAGACGAAATACCGAATCCAGGCGATTTTAAGATATTTGATAAACTTCAAAGAGATATAGTTGTTGTAAGGCAAAAAAATAAAAGTTTAAAAGCTTTTTATAATACTTGTTCTCATAGAGGCGCACCTGTTGTAAGGGAAAAAGAAGGAAATGCGAAATTATTAAAATGCCAATATCACAGTTGGGCATACGACTTAGATGGTTCGCTTATAAGAGTGCCTGATGAAAGAGATTTCTTAAACCTTGATCTTTCTTGCAGAGGTTTGAAAAAGGTTCATTGTGATACTTGGGATGGATGGATTTTTGTTTCCCTGTCAGAAGAAAAGCCAATGGATTTAATTGATTTTATTAATCCAGTAGCTTCAGAAATGGAATGTTTTAGAGGATCAGAATTAGCTACAATTTGGAAACACAGTACTGATGTCAAAGCAAACTGGAAGACTTGTTTAGATGCATTTATGGAGGTTTATCATTCACCAACCATTCATAAAGATACCGTTAATATTTTACTTGATGGTAATGGGATGGCTGCCGGGTTATTAAAAAATGGTCATTCAAGAATGGTTACTCCTAAAAGAATGAATCTCGATGGAGGTATGTTAGGCGCAGAAGGGCAAGATTTTGTTCCTTATATTGAAACCTGTGATAGCATTCATGCTGAAACAAATGTTGCTTATGCTTTATTTCCAAATTTCATTACACCCACTGACACATCTGGCTATGTTGCAATCTTGTTCTGGCCAAAAAGTTTAAGGGAAACAGAAATTGAATATATGCAATTAGGCCCAAAATGGGATGGAAAGGAAAAACCGCAATATTGGGTAGATCAGGAAACTTCTTTTCATTCTATTATGGAAGAAGACTTCAAGAATCTTGAACCCATGCAAAAATCTCATGATTCAGGTGTATTTAGTAAAATGCCATTAAATTATCAAGAAAGACGAATTTATTATTATCATCAAACTGTAGATGATTGGGTTGGTCGTGATAATATTAAAAAAGAAATTGTTGCTGAAGATATTTTATCACCTTTTATTGAGAAGTAATTTTTGCCACACCTTCAAACCGATAGAATAAAAATTTATTACGAAATGAAAGGAGAAGGAGATAATCTTCTCTTTATATCTGGGACTGGAGGAGATCTAAGATTTTCACCAAATGCTTTCGATAATAATTTAAAAGATAATTTTTGTTTATTAGCATTCGATCAAAGAGGATTGGGTCAAAGTGAGATACCTAAAGGACCATATACAATGAAAGATTATGCTGATGATGCTTTCAGTCTTTTAGAAGAATTAGGCTGGGAAGAAACTAATGTTATAGGAGTAAGCTTTGGTGGGATGGTTGCGCAACACTTAGCTATTGAATTTCCAGATAAAGTAAAAAAATTAGCACTTTTATGTACATCACCAGGAGGAAAGGATTATCACTCTTATCCGCTACATGAGCTTGAAAGTATTACAGATGATAATGAATACGCAAAAAAATTTGTTTCAATATCTGATACAAGAATAAATGGAGAATTTATAAAAGCTAATCCAGAGTTATATGAGTCTACTGTTAATCAGATTAAGAATTATATGAGAGGTTCAGGTCAACAAAAAAAGAATGGAAAACTATTACAATTAGAGGCAAGAAAAAATCACGATACATGTATGAATCTTAAAAAAATAAAATGTTCAACTTTTATAGCAGGAGGTCTTTTTGATGGCATTGCCCCCAAGGACAATATTGATATTTTAAATAATCTTATAATTAATTCTGAGAAAAAATTTTATAAAGGGGGCCATGCTTTTTTTCTTGAGTCTCCTCAAGCATGGGATGATATTATTAATTTTTTTAAATATTAATATCTTGATTTTAAGAAAAGAATTAAGGCTATTGAATATTCTACCACTGCAAAAATTATTAATGTTTGGTCAGGCCCTTCCATATATAGACTTATTGTTCTTCCAAGAGCTAAACCCAACATTAAAAATGCAAAAGCTGAAAACCAACTTCTTTTTCCTGAAGAATTTTGTGTAGCATATAGAATTCCTAATCCTAAAGCAGTTAATAAACCGCCAAAGGCTCTCATATCGCTTGTACCTAAATCACCAGTAACTTGGACGTGAAGACTTGCATAAGGGCTTTCAGTAAATGTGTATAAGGGGTCAATTATCCCAGATAGACCTGCGGCTAGCCAGATTAAACCAACTAAATAACACAATATGTTTATAATTAACTTCATGTATTCCTATTATACTATTTTATTAAAAATAAAAAGATTATCTGTAACGTAAATTATTTCTATTAAGCTCCTTAATTGAGTTACAACCCATTAATTTCATATCTCGGATTATTTCCTCTTCTATAAGATTGTAAGCTCTTTCTACTCCTTTGTGACCTCCACAAGCAAGAGCATATAAATATAATCTTCCTCCAGAGCAAGCCTTTGCACCTACTGATAGAGCTTTTAATATATGTGTTCCTCTTCTTATACCTCCGTCACAAATAACATCTACCTGATCACCGACTTCATCAACAATTTCTTCAAGTTGATCAAATGGAGATCTTGATCCATCTAATTGTCTACCTCCGTGATTTGAAACCATTATAGTTGTGGCGCCAACATCAATAGCCTTTTTTGCATCTTCAACAGACATTATTCCCTTTAGGCATAGATGACCTTCCCATTTCTTTTTTATGTCGGCAATATCATCCCACGTAATGCTTTGATCAAGCATTGTAGTAAAATAATCTCCAATAGAGATATTTATTCCTGTTCCTTCTTTAACAAAATCTTGCAACTGAGGTAATTCAAATTTTTTTCTAAATAAATAATTAAATGTCCAATTTGGATGAGATGCAAAACTTAAGAAACTTTTTAAATCTATTTTTGGAGGTGATGTAAAACCAGTTTTTAGGTCTCTTTCTCGATTTCCTCCAACAATTGTATCAAGGGTGATTGCTATAGCATCAAAATTGTAAGTTTTACATTTATCAATCATGCTATCATTAAGGCCTTTATCTTTATGGATATACATTTGAAATAATTTTGGACAAGAAAATTTATTATCTATTTCTTCCATACTAACAGTCGCTAAAGATGATATTCCAAAAAAAGTATTATTTTTTTCTGCTGCTTTAGCTACGGCTATTTCACCTTCGTGATGAAATAACCTTTGAAGCGCGGTTGGAGAAAAAAATAATGGAGAATTAATTTTCTTCCCCATAATCTCTGTTGTTATATCTACTTCTTCTACACCTTTTAAAACATTTGGAACTAAATCAACCCTTTCATATGCTTCAGTATTCCTTCTTAAGGTAACTTCATCATCTGCAGCTCCATCGATATAATGAAAAATAGGATAAGGCAGTCTTTTTTTTGCAAGATTCCTAAAATCTTCAGTGTTATGACAATTATTTATATTCTTAATCATTTAGTTATTTTTTACTCTTTCAGGCTTAAGGTCTATTCCATTTTCTTCTTTATACCTAATTTCTTTTTGTGTTTCTTTTATATTTGCCCATCTTTCGGGAGATGTTGGGTGAGATGAATTGTAATTAATGGTTGATCCCGGGCTTTCCGCAGCAAGTTTTCTCCAAAAATTTTCAATATTAGTAGATTCAATTTTAGATTTTGCAAGAATATATAGACCTACATAATCTGCTTCTCTTTCGAAATCTTGTGAGTACATTTGAGCTCCAATTGCGCCAAAACTCCCTCTTGTATCAATACCTGCTCCTGCAGCTGCGATATCAAGTATTGTGCCTAAAATAGAATTATTAGTTCTTTTACTAATGTGACCTTCAGTATTGTGAGCTAATTCATGAGCTAGAATAAATTGTAATTCTTTATCCTCATCGATAAATCTTAACATTCCTTGAGTTACATATAAGTTTTTACCATCTGCGTAAGCATTTAAAGAGTCATCTTGTACTAAAAATACGCCATAACCACATATAGCATTAGGTTTAATATTAAAGGTTAATATTTTATCAATTGTACTAGTATTATTGGCATCTATTAAATTTTTTCTTTTAATTGTTATTTCTACCTTTTCTTTAGAATAATTTTTCCTTTCATTATTAAGAAAGATATCATCATTAACCCATTTAAATGATTTAGAAGAAAGAGTTTTTATTATGTCTCCTGATCGTATTCCAGCGATATATCCTGGCGAATCTTTGATTACGAATAATACTTTTTGTTCTTCTGTTATAAAAAGTTTATCAGAAGCAGCATTTTGAAACCTTTTATCTATTTGATTTAAAGAAATCGTCTTTATTCCAAGGTCATATTTTATATTATTTTTACAAAAATCTATTGATTCTAAAAGTAAAGGATAAGCTAAATTATTTATTCTCTCTAATCTTTTATAATAAGTATTTAGAGCAATTCCTTGCATAATTATTCTTTCTTTATCTATTTCTTCTATTTGCCCTCTTTTTATAACTGTTGTAGGGGTTCCGCATGAATTTAAAATAAGAACAGAAGTAAAAAGAAATATTTTTATGGTGAAACTAATTTTCATTTGTAATTCAAAATTGGCAGTAGCCATTTTTCACATTCTGATAATGATATAGATTTTCTTCTGGCATAATCCTCAACTTGATCTTTATTTATTCTTCCTACGCCAAAATAAGAACTTTTTGGATGACTAAAATATAACCCTGAAATTGATGCTCCAGGTGACATAGCATAACTTTCTGTTAAATGTATCCCTATGTTTTCTTCAGCATCTAATATTTTAAATAATTTTTCTTTTTCAGTATGATCTGGTTGAGCTGGATATCCATGCGCAGGTCTTATACCTATATATGATTCATTTATAAGCTGTTCGTTTGTAAAGTTTTCATTAGGCGAGTATCCCCAGAATTCTTTTCTTACTTGTTCATGCATTTTTTCTGCAAAAGCCTCGACCAACCTATCTGCTATAGCCTTTGTCATAATTGAATTATAATCGTCACCATTATTTTTGAATTTATTTGATAAATCACTCTCTCCAATTCCACAAGTTAATGCAAAACCACCTATATAATCTTCGACATTATTGTTTTTTGAATATGGGGCAATAAAATCTGATAAGGAAAAATTAGGTCTTTCTTTTGAATGAAGAGTTTGTTGCCGGATAGTTTGAAAAACACTAACTGTTTCATCTCTTTTATCATCTTTGAAAACTAATATATCATCATCATTACTGTTTGCAGGCCAAAAACCAATAACCGCTCTTGCCTCCAAGAGGTTTTCCTTAATAATTTTATCTAGTAAATTATTTGCATCTAAAAAAAGTGAATTTGCAGATTCTCCAACTTTTTTATCTTTAAATATCTTTGGATAATTACCATGTAGATCCCATGATCTAAAAAAGGGAGTCCAATCTATATAATTCCGTAAGTCTTCAATTTTATAATTTTTAAATATCTTTGTACCAAGAAATGACGGCCTAGTAGGTTTGTAAGAGGTATAATTATGTTTAAACCTATTTTTTCTTGCGTCGTCCAAAGATAGGTGTCTTGATTTTTTATTTTTACTATTATGTTTAGTTCTTATGCTTTCATATTCTTTTTTTGTTTCAGAAATAAAACTTAATTTTTTATCATTTGATAAGAGATTGCTCGCTACACCGACAGCTTTACTTGCATTTGGAACATAAACAGTTTGTCCCTTAGAATAGTTTTCAGATATTCTAACTGCAGTGTGTACTTTGCTTGTAGTGGCACCGCCTATAAGAAGCGGAATATCGAAATTATTTTTTTCCATTTCTTTTGCAACAAAACACATCTCATCAAGGCTAGGTGTAATTAGTCCAGATAAACCAATTATATCTACTTTTTCTTGTTTTGCTTTTTCTAGAATTTCATTACATGGAACCATGACACCAAGATCAATAACTTCGTAATTATTGCACTGCAATATAACGCTCACTATGTTTTTTCCAATATCATGAACATCTCCTTTAACAGTTGCTAATAAAACTTTTCCTACCTCTTTTTTAATCTCACTTTTTTTATTCTCTTCTTCCATAAATGGCTCTAGATAAGCTACTGATTCTTTCATTACTCTGGCTGACTTTACTACTTGGGGAAGAAACATTTTTCCTGAGCCAAATAAATCACCTATATGATTCATTCCATCCATTAATGGTCCTTCAATAACAGAAATAGGACTGCCTAATTTGATTCTAGCCTCTTCAGTATCTTCACATATAAATTCACTTATCCCTTTTACCAGTGAGTACTTTAAGCGTTCGGCAACTTCTTCTTTCCTCCATTCTTCAGTTGTTTTAATAATTTCATTTTTTTTGTCTTTATATTTTTCTGCTAATTGAATTAGACTTTCAGTAGCATCATTTTTTTTATTAAAGAGAACATCTTCAATACACTTCTTAAGTTTTTTTTCAATATCTTCATATATTGTTAATTGCCCAGAATTAACTATCCCCATATCAAGACCATTTTTTATAGCGTGGAATAAGAAAATTGAATGCATGGATTCTCTAATATGATCATTACCTCTAAAGGAGAATGAGAAATTAGAAACTCCACCAGAAACATGAGCACCTTTTAGCTCTTTTTTTATCCTTTTAGTGGCATTTATAAAGGCTAATCCATATTCATTATGCTCTTCAATTCCTGTTGCTACAGCAAAAATATTTGGATCAAATATTATATCTTCAGCAGAAAAATTAATTTTTTTTGTCAATAAATTATATGCTCTTTTGCATATTGCAAATTTTCGATCCTCTGTATCCGCTTGTCCTTCTTCATCAAAAGCCATTACTATTACTGAAGCACCATATTTTTTACATAAATTTGCTTGCCTTAAAAATTCATCTTCACCTTCTTTAAGGGATATAGAATTAACAACAGCTTTCCCTTGAATATGTTTAAGACCTTCTTCGATAACATCCCAATTTGAGCTATCTATCATAAAGGGAACTCTTGCAATATCTGGTTCGGTGGAAGCCATTTTCAAAAAGTGTTTCATTATTGATTTTGAGTCCAACATTCCTTCATCCATATTAATATCAATAATTTGGGCTCCATTATTAACTTGCTCTCTTGCAACATTTAAAGCAGAAGAGTATTTTTCTTCTGTAATTAATTTTTTAAATTTTAATGATCCAGTAATATTTGTTCTTTCTCCAATATTCACGAATGGAATTTCCTTGGTTAAATTAAGAGGTTCTAACCCAGAAAGACGCATTAACTTTTTAATTTTGGGAATTTTTCTTGGTTTATGATTTGAAACAGCTTTAGATATTTCATTTATGTGAACTGGAGTTGTTCCACAACATCCTCCAATAATATTTAAGTATCCTTCTTTAGCAAAATTATCTAAGACTTTTGACATATCATTTGGCGATTCATCATAATCACCAAATTCATTAGGAAGACCGGCATTAGGATAAATACAAATATATGTATCAGCTATTCTAGAGAATTCAGCAACATATGGTTCCATTTCTTTTCCGCCTAAAGCACAATTTAGACCAACTGCAATTGGATTTGCGTGCCTAATAGAGTTCCAAAAAGCCTCTGTTGTTTGTCCAGATAGGGTTCTTCCTGATTTATCAGTAATAGTTCCTGAGATTATAATTGGTAATTTAGAATTTGAATCTTCAAAATAATTATTAACTGCATGAATTGCGGCTTTCGCATTTAATGTATCAAATATAGTTTCTATAAGAATTATATCGGAACCACCTTCTGATAAACCTTTGGTAGATTCATAGTAACTTTCAAATAATTCATCATATGTAATATCTCTCTTTCCAGGATCGGAAACATCTGGAGACAAAGATGCTGTTTTATTAGTAGGGCCAAGTGCACCAGCAACATATTTTGGTTCTTCAGGAAACTTTTTCTCAAATAAATCACACTCTCTTCTTGCAATCCTAGCGCTTTCAAAATTTAATTCGTATGATAAATCTTCTAAACCATAATCACTTTGAGAAATCTTTGTTGATGAGAATGAGTTTGTTTCAATAATATTACTACCGGCCATTAAAAATTGATTATGAATATTAGCAATCAAGTCTGGTCTAGTTATTGATAAAATATCATTATTACCATATAGATCTGTAGGGTGATCTATAAATCTTTTACCTCTAAAGTCTTCTTCAGAAAGACTTTCTTCTTGAATCATTGTACCCATTGCACCATCAAGAATTAATATTTTCTTTTTTAATAAATTAGGTAATTCTTTAATTCTCTTTTTATGATTCCATTTCATAAATTATAAATACCCAATGTTGAGTTTTTTACAAACAGAAAGTGCTAGTTCTGATTGATTAAGGGTATAAAAGTGTATGGATTCAAATCCATTTTTTTTAATATTCATCGAAAAATCTATTGCAATCTCTTCAGAAATTTTTTTTCTTTCTTCTAAATTATTTTCTAATCCTTCGTATGCATTTTCTAACCATATAGGTATAGAAGCACCGCATTTATTGGCCATTTTCTTAATACCAGTAAAATTAGTTGTAGGAATAATACCTGGAATGATTGGAATATTTATATTTGCCTTTTTCAGTTTATCCCTAAAATTGAGGAGATAATCAATTTCAAAACAAAACTGAGTAATAGCAGAAGAAGCCCCTGCATCTATTTTTCTCTTGAGAAAATCAATGTCACTATCCAAAGATTCAGCATCTGGATGTTTCTCAGGATAAGCACTGACAGTAATATCAAAGTTATCTTTTTTAAGTCTTGTTATAAGATCTATAGAAGATTTATAACCTTCAGGGTGAGGTTTAAATTTTTTCATATCCGGCATATCGCCTCTTAAGGCGACAATATGTTTAACGCCTGCATATTTATAATCTTCAATAATTTCTTCTGTTTGATCCTTTGTTGCGCTAACACAAGTTAAGTGTGCTGCAGGTATTAAAGATGTTTCTTTTAAAATTTTACTTACACAATCATGAGTTCTTTCCCTTGTTGACCCTCCAGCTCCATAAGTTACTGATACAAACTTAGGATTCAATGGTTCCAATAACTTAATTGATGACCAGAGTTTTTTCTCGGCCTCAGAAGAATTAGGAGGAAAAAATTCAAACGAAATATCCATATAAATTATTTTAATATAATCTTTACAAAACTAATAATTATTATTAATCTTTATTTAATCGTGATTTGATCCTATTGCCGCGATTTAAAAAAAAGTGCTAAAACGGAAAATTTTCCCAGGATTTAACTAAAAAAGATGGAGTTTTCCATGAAAACATTTTATGTAAATGTCCGTTATTTGATTGTTCCTGTGATGACAGTCTTGACGATAATTGGACTATTTTTAGGTGATATTTATGCCTGGACTGGAGTATTTCTATTTGGGCTTAATATAATCTTAGATACTTTAACAAAAAATATTCATTTGAGAGCAGATTTTGATAACAGCGGTAATTCATACGGCATTAAAATTTTTCAATATCTAGTGATGTATTTAATGCTTCCAATTTTCATAACACTACAATTCGCTTTAGCTTATAATCTATATTTTTTTACGACTACTAATGAAATTTTAATTAGTTCAATAATCGGCTCAGTAATCTCGACAGGTTTATGGGCTGGCCTTGGAATTATTTATGGCCACGAATTATCTCATAATAAAAAAGAGGGTTTTTCTATATCTAGGGCAATTATGGCCTTAAGTGGAGCTGCACATTTTACTTATGCGCATGTATATCAACACCATTTAGAGTTAGGTCATGAGAATGATCCTGCTACTGCCCCAAGAGGAAGAAATGTGTATTGGCACACTTGGTTATCTCACGTAGGTCAATCAAAATTTTCTTTTGACTTGGAGAAAGAAAAGTTAAAAAAACAAAATAAGTCTTTTTTCTCGTTAAACAACAAATGGTTACTTGGTTATTTGTACAGTTTACCAAGTATAATTCTTTTTACATGGTCAGGTGGAATTATTGGCATAATTTCTATCATTGTTGTATGGAGTCTTTCTAATTTTTTATTGGAAGCTTTAAACTTTATGGGTCATTATGGTTTAATCCGAGAAGATGGGAAACCTGTAGAACATAGGCATTCTTGGGATAATGATAACCTTTTTACAAGTTGGTTTTTTATAGAGATTGGTAGACAAGGTGATCATCATGTAAGAGGTGAGACTTATTTTTGGGAGCTCGATGAAGTAGGTGCACCAAATTATCAAATAGGTTATTTCACTCTTTTCTTATTAACCTTGGTGCCACCTTTATTTCGTGCTTATACACAAAAATATTTAGATAATTGGGATAAAAATCAAGCCTCTGAAGCTGAAAGAAATATCGCTAAAGATTATTACCAAAATACTAAACATTTTGATGAAAAGTTAATTACTACATAAAGATTAAAAAATGATTAATTTTTTTAGAAAAAATAAAAAAAACTTTACAGCATCAATAGAAGGCTATGATGAGGAATTCACTGTTGAGTCAGGTGAAACTCTTCTAAGTGCGGCTTTAAGATTAGGTG
>JAZAJI010000040.1:0-8757 GCA_036230365.1 Pseudomonadota bacterium | reverse complement strand
TCTCTCATGTCTTTATCTAATCCCAGATGTTCAAAAAAATAATAACCTTGAAAAATTCCATGATGATTAAGCATCCAATGATTTTTTTCTGAAACAAAAGGTTTTAAAATAGCCGCACCAATCTCTGCATGATTATATGATCCTAAAATATCCCCCATATCATGTAAAAGAGCACAAACTACATATTCTTCATCTCTGTTATCTTTATGTGCTCGTGTGGCTGTTTGAAGACTATGTTCTAATCTATCTACAGCAAAACCGCCATGATCATCTTTGAGCATTTTTAAATGATCAAGAATTCTATTTGGTAAATCAGCATTAAATCCTGTTGCGTAGTTACCAATTATCTCCCAGTCTTCTTTTGTCGACTCGGCCATTGATTTGTATGATGCTCTTTCTTTTTCAACCTTCTTATCCATAGCTTCCCCCTTTTTTTAGCTATCATAAAAAATTTTCTTTATTAATTAATAATCTATATTATTTGTAAGTACTTTGGGAATAAAAATGAAAAAAATTACAACAACACTAATTATACTGATAATTTTTTTGTTAACTGGATGTGAAACCATAGATTCAGTACGATTTGAAAAACCTATCAAACAACCTTCTCCAGAAACTTTCCGAACTACAGATTCAGGGCCAGTCATTGGGATTGAAGGAAAAGAAAATGTACATATGTGGTTAGGGATTCCATTTGCCCAACCACCTTTAGATTCTTTACGCTGGAAGGCGCCTAGGCAAAAAGCATTATGGGAAGATGTTAAAAAGGTTATTGATTTTTCTCAACCTTGTGTTCAATTTCAGTCATCTATTACCGGTGATGGTTTAGCAAAACCAGGTGAGATAACAGGCAGTGAAGATTGTTTGTATTTAAATATTTATGCACCTCCTTTCAAAATAAATTCAATTCCTCAAGATGAAAGAAGACTTCCTGTTATGGTTTGGATTCATGGAGGAGGGAATACATCTGGTATGACATCTGAGTATAGTCCTGAAGTATTAGTAAAATCTCAAAATGTTATTGTTGTATCTATTGCATACAGACTAGGTTTGTTTGGGTGGTTGTCGCACCCAGAAATAAGAAATAATTCTGAAGGCTTAGATAGATCAGCAAATTTTGGATTATTAGATCAAATTCAAGCATTAAAATGGATTAAGCAAAATATTAAATACTTTGGGGGGAACCCAAATAATATAACTATTTTTGGCGAAAGTGCCGGTGGACAAAATGTTATAGCGTTATATGTCTCGCCATTAGCTAAGGGGTTATTTCAAAGAGCCATATCGCAATCAGGCGGTATTGGCCTTACAAATATCAATGATGCAGAAAGAATTGATAGAAACAATTACCCTCTAGGTAGTAATTATAAATATAGGCATAAAACCACTGAAGAATGGGTTTCCTCACTCAGGCAATTGGGACTAATCAATACATATCTATATGAAACAAATAATCTTAAAGATTTAAGAAGTTTAACAGCAGAAGAATTACTTAAAATTTGGGATAAAAAACAATTTCTAGGTGAAGACAGACAATTACCAAGAATTATTGGCGATGGAATTGTTTTACCAACAGATAGTATTTTAGATTCTCTTAAAGATAAAAACAAGCATGCCAATGTACCTATAATCTTAGGTGTTAACAAAGATGAAAATAAAACATTTAATCTTTTTGATGAGGAGATGGTTACTAATATCTTAAATTTAACTTTTATTGTTAAGGATCCATTTTATTATGATCTTAAATCTGATTATCAAAGTCTTGCATGGCGATCAAACGCGGTGGACACTCCTGCAGATGCTATTTTAGATAGTGGTTATGACCAAGTTTATACATACAGATTTGATTGGGATGAGGAGCCTAAAATACTTGGGATGGACTTTTCATTTATGCTTGGCGCAGGGCATGGTATGGAGATACCATTTGTAATGGGAGATTTTGAAATGGGAAGAGAAACTAGATTTCTTTTTACTAAAAGAAATGAAGAACAAAGACTCATTTTATCTAAAGCTATTATGAATTATTGGTCTCAATTTGCTAGATCAGGATCTCCTAATGGTGAAATGACAGAAAATTTACCTTTTTGGAAAAAGTGGCCTGTAGGAGGAAAAAATCAAGATAGAATTATGATTTTGGATACTAAAAAAAGTAATGGACCAAGAATGAGTAATGGATATGTTCCCAAAGATAAATTGGTTTTGATATTTGATTCTGATCCAAGATCATCCAAGGTAAGTGACAAATGCCTTTTTCTTAACGATGTGTATTCTTGGGTTGATGATTGGAAAGAATTGAATAATTCTTGTAAAGGTTAGATCGGGTAGATGAAATATAATTGTCTCTTTATTGGTAATGCCATAATGGATATTTTAACTGATGTTGATTTTGATTTTATGGTTAACGAAGGTATTGAACCAGGATCGTGGCGCCCAGTTAATAAAGAAGAAATTGAAAATCTCCAAAAAAAAATTACTAATAAGAAAATTGCCTCTGGTGGTTCAGCAGCTAATTCTGCAGTAGGTTTTTCTCAATTAGGAGGATCAGCTGCATTTATTGGGAGAGTTAAGAAAGATGAATGGGGCCAAGAATATATTAAAGATATGAAGGAAACAGGAGTTTCTTTTACATCAAAGCCTTCAAATTCTGGTTTAAACACTGGAAGATGTTTGGTTTATGTAACTCCGGATGCCCAAAGGTCAATGAGAACATATTTAGGCGCGGCAGCTCAATTATCACCTGATGAAATTAATGAAGACAGTATTTCCAATTCAGAAATAGTTTATCTTGAAGGTTATCTTTGGGATGAAGAGCTTGCCAAGGAATCTTGTAAGAAAGCTATTGAACTTTCAAAAAAACACAATGTAGAGATTGCTTTAAGTCTTTCAGATTCTTTTTGTGTTTCAAAATGGCGCATAGAGTTTTTAGAGTTAGCGAAGAAAGTAAATATAATTTTTGGTAATGAAGAAGAGTTTAAAGCGTTATTTCAATCGGACATTCTGTCGGATGTAATATCTGCAGCTCGATCTGAGCTAGGAATTTCTATAATAACTCGAGGACCTTCAGGTTCAATGGTAGTTTCAGAAACTCAAATAGATGAAGTTGCGGCTTACCAATGTAATAATGTTATTGATACAACTGGGGCAGGTGACCTTTATGCTGCTGGATTTCTATACGGTTTGTCACAAAATAAACGGCATCATGAATGTGCAAATTTAGGATCTTTTATGTCTTCTCAAGTTATATCAAAATTAGGACCACGCACAGGTAAGAATTTAAAAGAATTAGCTGAAAAAGAAGGTTTGTTAGATTAAAAATTTTGATAGAATATTTTAACAAGGATTAAATTATGCAAATTCCACTTCCAACTGAAGATCAGGCGCTTCCGGGACGAGAGGTTCCAGTTAAAATTACAAATTCACATTTTATTTTAAATAATCCAATTATTCCAAATTTAGATGAAAATATTAAATGTGCAGATTTTGCTTTAGGATGTTTTTGGGGGGCTGAAAGAAAATTTTGGGAAAATGCAAAAGTGTATTCAACTGCTGTAGGATATATGGGAGGTCTAACTCCGAACGCTTCTTATGAAGAAGTTTGTTCTGGCCTAACAGGGCACACAGAAACAGTAAGAGTTTTCTTTAATCCAAAAGAATTAAATTATAAAGACTTACTAAAAATATTTTGGGAGTCGCATGATCCAACGCAAGGAATGCGACAAGGTAATGATGTAGGGACACAATATCGTTCAGCTATTTTTACACATACGGATTCTCAAAATAATCTAGCTAAAGAATCTCTCTCTCTTTATAACAGTGAATTAAAAAGCAAAGGCTATCCTGAAATAACAACTGAAATTAGAGAAGCTCCTGAATTTTTCTATGCTGAGGATTATCACCAACAATATCTAGCTAAGAATCCAAATGGATATTGCGGAATAGGCGGAACTGGGATTCTTTGCCCAATATAATTTCAGAATTACTAGAAGATTGCTTCTAGGATAAGATGAAATTCTCTTTCATGACCTACAAAGTATCTATAACTACCAAACGCATAATCTGCGCGTGTCGCATATTTTTCATCAGTTAAATTACTAAATGAAAATCCAAAATTTAAATTTTCATTAAGAGGAACTTTTGCTCTAAGGTTAAAGACATTGTGTCCTTTATAAAAGTGAGCATTCTTTTCATCGACCGGATAACTATCTATCTTTTCCCATTCTAATTCTAATTTTATCCCCGATTTGGGAGTAAAAATAAATCTTGTATTCGCAAGGAGTTCTGGTGCTGAATCTATTTGATTGCCTGATTTAATGCCATTAGGAGTATGATCAAAATCGTATTCGTGTTTCGCATGACTTGCCGATCCCTCGATTTCGAAGATGTCATTAATTTCAATTAAATAGCCAATTTCAAATCCTTCATGTTTTGTTTTACCGTTTTCCACATTAAACCCTTGAGAATCTCTAAAGAAATAATTATCTTTTTTCATACTAAATCCGACCAATTCTAAATCAAAATTAAGAAATCTACCTCTTAGACCAAGTTCAAAACTATCTAATTTTTCTGAATCTGCGCCACCAGGTATTTGTTTACTTTGTATTCGATAAAGATCAGTAGTTTGAGGAGCTCTATTGCCTCGAGAGTAATTTGCGAAGATAGCTAATTCTTCATTCAGTTTATGATTGATGGCAACTTTAGGAGAAAAATCTATAAAATTATCGTTTCTATTTTCTGAAACTTGGATTCTTCCTCTGGTACCAGGAGTAATATTTGTTTTGTATTTATATTCAACTCTTTCTCCTCTAATCCCAGTAACTAAGGTAGTGTCTTCTGATATTTGCCATTCTATATTTAAAAAAGCTGACAAAATTTGACTATCAATATTGTAATCGTAATGGGATCCATTTGGATAAGCTAATCTTGGGCCAAAAGATACATCAGGAGCTGTCTGAAATTCACTTAACTCACCTTCGGTGACTTCTACATCTATTCCTGCAGTTAAAAAATGGTCATTAAAAGGCCTTTGATACATTGATTGAAGACCTAGACTTTTATGGCTATTTTCTTCCAGAGGTTTTCCAGGAAGAAAATGCATCTTAAATTCCATATCAGTATATCGTATATATGGGGTAAAGCTTAAGGAACCATTATCAAGCTGTTGGATTATTTTAAAATATGATCTGATATTATATGTATCACGAAAAGCTTCTGGATCAGGATTTTCATGTCTTATTTCTTCATCTTTATATGCCTGGAATCCTTTAATATAACCCATGGTTTCTTGATTAAGATTAGTTCCAGATAATGAAAAGATATAGTCTTTGGAGCCTTTTGAAGTGTCCCATCTCATTAAAAACTTTTGTTGTCCATAATGTGGTTTGTCAAAATCTTCTTCATGCTCCCCTTCATGTTCAGCGCCATGCTCTTCTTCATGATCATGATTATGTGAATGACCATTATCTTCTCTCCAGAAAAATTTAAACAGTAAATTACCATTGGAGAAATTCCGATAGGTACTCGAATCAAATATTATTTCATGCTTTCCTGTATGAAGATTTAATTGATTAAAATTTTGTGATTCATCTTTTTCCGTTATGACATTAATTAATCCATGAATTGCATTTGATCCATATAAAACAGATCCAGGTCCACGAATAATTTCAACCCTTTCACTTATTTCCATTATTGAATCCATTAGCCCATTAACATTTGCAAAACCAGGTGATCTCAAAGGAATACCATCCTCAAGATATAAAAAGCTTCCAGCCCCTGCGCCTCCAGAAAGAATCGGAGATCTGATAGATGTAAGATGTTCTTGTCCACTACCTCTACTAATAAATACACCCGGCATTCTATTTAATAATTCGCTTGGTGTATGAGGACTTATAAATTTTATTTCCTCGCTATCAATGAAAGCTATATTTCCTGTGGAATCTAAAATCTGTGATTTATCTTTTGTTCCTGTAACTACAATTTCATCTAAATTTTTAGCAAAAGCCGCATTGATCGAAGAAATTACAATTATTACATATAGAAATTTTATAAATCTCATTTTTCTCTAAATATATTTATTATTATTGTTTTATTAATCTGATTAAATCGTGGAAATGGATAAAGCCTTTAGGATGTTTTTTTTCATCAACTATAAACAAACCCTGAATTCCGAGTTCATTTATAAGGTCTAATGCATCTGTTGCCAACATATTTTGACTTACTGTTTTAGGGTTTGTATTCATTATTTCATCAACAGTTTTTTCCAGAAGCCCTGGTCCCATATGCCTTCTTAAGTCGCCGTCAGTAACAATTCCTACAAGTTCATCATTCTTAGTAACTCCTGAGCATCCAAAACCTTTTTCTGAAATTTTGATCAAAGCTTCAGACATATTTGTCCCAGATTTGAGTAATGGGATAGTATCTTCTTTATGCATTATATCTTCAAGAGTGGATAAAGCCGCCCCCAGTTGTCCGCCTGGATGAAGTGATTTAAATTTATCTTTATCAAAACCTCTTTCATTTAAAAGACATATCGCTATGGCATCACCTACAATAAGTTGCATAGTAGTAGATGTGGTAGGCGCAAGCCCATTAGGGCAAGCTTCAGTTGCCTTTGGTAAAATTAATGAAATATCTGCAGATGAAGCTAAATGACTTTCTGACGAAGATGTCAGACTTATAAGCTTTATATTATTTTGCTTTGAAAAATGAACAATATCATTTAATTCTGATGTTTCTCCTGACCAAGAAATAGCAAAAATTATATCTTCGCCGCCAACCATACCCATGTCACCATGACTAGCCTCAGTAGGATGAACAAAATAAGATGGTGTCCCGGTAGAAGACAGTGTTGCCGATATCTTCTTTCCGATATGCCCAGATTTACCCACTCCAGTTACAATAACTTTTCCAGAAATTTCTAATATCTTTTTTATAGCAAGAGTAAAACTCTCATCAAAAAAATTATCAAGTAAGGCTATCCCTTCAGCTTCATCCTTTAGGACCTTCCTTGCTACTTCTTTAATATTATTACTCAAATTATCCTCTTCCTACAGAAAAATATTCAAAGCCTAATTCTTTCATAATATCAGGATCATAAATATTTCTGAAATCATATATTAGAGGTCTTTGCATTGAATTATATAATTTTTCCAAATCAATTTCTTTAAACTCTTGCCAATCTGTAAGAATTACTATGCAATTAGAGTTATCAGCAACTTCATAAGCAGAGTTTTTCCACTCAACATTAGTAATTAATTTTGAGGCTTCATTCTGACCTTCAGGATCATAAATAGATATATTTAAACCTGCTTTAATAAGGTCAGGAATGACAGTAAGGCTTGGAGCTTCTCTCATATCATCTGTTTCGGCTTTAAAAGTTACACCTAAAATACCAATATTATTCTCTTTTTTGATATCTAATAAATCAAGAATCTTCTTACTGATGTTTTTTTTCCTTTTTTCATTACCAACTATAACACTTTCAAGAAGAGTTTGTGGCGCATCAAAATTTTTTCCTGTCTGAATTAATGCTTTAATGTCCTTAGGAAAACAAGAACCTCCAAAACCTGGACCAGCTTCAAGGAAATAAGGTCCAATTCTCTTATCTAAACCAATTCCTTTAGCTATATCGGATACATCTGCACCTATTTTTTCGCATAAATCTGCTATTTCATTAATAAAAATTATACGCATAGCTAGCATTGAATTACTTGCATATTTTATTAATTCAGATGAACGGCGTGAAGTAAAAAGTAATTTATCTTCACTAACAATATTTGAATATAATTCAATTATACTTTCTTTATTCTTTTCACCATCTAAACCAATAATAATTCTATCTGGATTAACAAAATCATATATTGCATTTCCTTCTCTTAGGAATTCTGGGTTTGAAATTACTTCAAAATCATTATGTCCGGATTGATCATTAATTAATCTTTCTACTTCATCACAAGTACCGACCGGAACTGTTGATTTAATTATTACAATCGTTCCAGGAGATATAAAATGTGAAAGTTCTTCTACAGATTTATAAAGTTGGGTAAGATCAGCTTCACCTGAATCTAATGATGGCGTTCCAACCGCGATCATTATAATTTTAGAAGCAGCAATATTCTCAGAAATATTTAAACTAAATTCTAATGATTTATTCTTATATATTAATTCTTTCAAACCAGGTTCAAAAAGTGGAACTTGATTGTCTTTTAGCATATTTATTTTTTCGGCATCGTTATCTATGCATGTTACATTATGACCAGCATCAGCAAAACATGCGGCAGAAACTAAGCCAACATAACCACAACCTATAACAGAAATTTTCATTAATCAGCCAAATAAGTTAATTTCTTCACTAACAACTTTTTCTAAATATGGAGAAGGTGTAAATTCTGAGCCATGCGATTTTTCCATATCTTTAAGCCATTCTAGAATTTTATCGTAGCCAATAAGATTACCATAAAACATTGGACCGCCTTGATAAACTGGCCATCCATATCCATTTATCCAAACAATATCAATATCACTAGCTCTTATAGCCATACCTTCTTCAAGTATCTTAAATCCTTCATTAATCATAGGATATAAACATCTTTCAAGGATTTCATCTTTAGAGATATTTCTTCTTTGAATTTGACTTGCTTCAGAGAATTCTTTAATTAAATTCTCAACTTCCGTATCAGGAGACTTATTTCTTTTTTCATCGTAAATATAGAATCCTTTTCCAGTCTTTTGTCCTAGTCGTCCAGCTTCACATAATCTGTC
>JAZAJI010000039.1:0-16334 GCA_036230365.1 Pseudomonadota bacterium | reverse complement strand
ATCTTCATTTCTAGGAGAGGCATCTATAGTAATAGCTTGAGCGGGACAAACTGCTTCACACAATTTACAAGCTATGCATCTTTCTTCACCATTTGGATATCTTCTTAATGCATGCTCCCCCCTAAATCTTGGAGAAAGTTTTCCTTTTTCAGATGGGTAGTTAATTGTAACCCTTGGTTTAAAAAGGAAATATTTCATAGCTGTAAATAAAGCCTTAATAAAATCCCATTGTAATAAATTTTTAAATAGATATATAAAATTTTTCATTTTAAACCTATGGAGCAATATCAAAAATAAATAAAACAGATGCAGTTAAAATTACCCAAAAGAGAGATATTGGAAGAAAAACCTTCCAACCCAATCTCATTAATTGATCATACCTATATCTTGGAACAAGAGCTTTAACCATGCCAAACATAAAGAAAATAAATGCAACCTTTAACATAAACCAAACTACTCCAGGCACAGCATTAAAGGGAAAAATATCTAAAGGCGGTAACCAACCACCTAAAAAAAGAATAGTAATCATTGCACACATTAAAAATGTAGCGGCTAGCTCTCCTAAAAAGTATAAAAGAAAAAAAGAAGAAGAATATTCTACCTGATATCCAGCAACTAGTTCAGCTTCAGCTTCAGGTAAATCAAAAGGCGGTCTGTTTGTTTCTGCCAATGCTGATACAAAAAATATAATAAACATTGGAAAGAGAGGAATAAAAAACCATAATTTTTCTTGCGCAAGAACAATATCAGTTAAATTAAGAGAGCCGACACATAACAAAACAGTGATTATAACAAATCCTATAGAAACTTCATAAGATACCATTTGTGCTGCTGATCGCATTGCACCCATAAAAGGGTATTTTGAATTGGAGGCCCATCCACCAAGAATTATCCCATATACACCAAGGGAAGAAATAGCAAAAATATATAATATTCCAACATTAATATCTGCTACGACCCAATTCTCAGAAAAAGGAATTACAGCCCATGCAGATAATGCCACAAAACAAGTAACTAAAGGAGCAGCTATAAAAATTACCTTATTAGCTTTTTCAGGTATAATTACTTCTTTTAAAAGGAGTTTGAGAAAATCCGCAACTGGTTGAAGCAAACCAAAAGGGCCAACAATATTAGGTCCTCTTCTTAATTGTACAGCAGCCCATAATTTTCTTTCACCATAAATCCCAAAATAAGCCATCATAAGAACAGCAAATATTACAAGAAAGGATTGTAAAAAAATTAAAAATATTGAAAAAATATAATCCATAGAATTATCCCTCAATACCTTTTAATCTATAATTATTCCTTTTGGAAAGATTGTTGGAAGCTCTCGCAATAGAATTAGATTTCCAATAATTTGAAATTACTTTTTTAAAATTATGACCTTTAATCTCTTTAAAGTTTATTTTTTCTGGAATAGATCCTTTTTCATACAACCTAAAAGGATCCAGATTAGGTAATTCTTTAAAAATTTTATCTCTTAACTGATTTAGGTTTTTAAATTCAGAATCAAAACTTAGAGCCTCAGAAAGCATTGAGAAGATTTTCCAATCCTCTTTAGCTTCACCTAAAGGAAAAATAGATCTAATTGATTCCTGCACTCGACCCTCAGTATTCATATAAAGTCCATTTTGTTCACAAAAAGCAGGTGAAGGTAAAATTAAATCCGCATTTTCTGCTCCTGAATCTCCATGATGCCCCTGATAAATAACAAAAGATTCTTTATTGTGTTTTAGATTTAACTCATCTGCGCCTAAAAGATAAAGAAGCTCTATATCACCTTTATTATAATTATCAATTATTTCATCAGTATTTTGACCACCTTTAGAAGGTAAAAAACCTACACTCATTGCGCCTGGTCTAGACGCGGCAGAATGAAGGACATTAAATCCATTCCAATCTTTATTTAAAAAATTATATTTATGGGCCAAGTTTATACATAGATTCAAAAATTCTTCGCCTTTTTCACCTAAAAGAGCTCCCTGACCTATAATCATACAAGGTTTCTGCATTGAATTTAGGTCTTTTGAAAAATCATTATCCCCACTAAGTATCTCTTCAACTATTGACGGCTCTTCGCCAAGAAAGTTATATTTATAAGTGAGATCAGACTGAAAGCCTATAACGCCTATTTTAAAGTTATTTTCTCTAGATTTTCTTAAAATTCTAGAATTAAGTAATGGAGCTTCATTTCTTAAATCAGAGCCAATAATTAAAAGGCCATCTGATTCTTCAATTTCTGAAAAAGTAGTATTAAATAACCATCTTTCACTAGATCCAGAAATTCTCGACCCATCTTGCCTACAATCAATATTATGACAATTAATACTTTCCATTAACTTCTTTAATAAATAGATAGACTCAATATTTGACAAATCCCCGGATATTGCAGCTACTTTACTTGGATTTGTATTTGATAATTTGTCAGTCGCAATTTCAATTGCATCATTCCAAGTTGTTGCCTTAAGTGAACCATTAATCCTTTTATATGGTTTATCAATTCTTTGAAGAATTAAACCATCCCAAAAAAACCTAGTCTTATCAGTTATCCATTCTTCATTTATATCTTCATTTAACCTTGGTAATACTCTCATAATTCTAAGACCTTTAGAATCAATTCTTATGTTTGAACCCATAGCATCCATAACATCGATTGATTCTGTCTTATCTAATTCCCAAGGCCTAGCAGAAAATGCGTATGGTTTTGATGTCAAAGCGCCTACTGGGCATAAATCTATTACATTTCCAGATAATTCTGAGCTTACTGCCTCATTAAGATAAGTTGTAATTTCCATATCATGACCTCTGCCAATAGATCCTATTTCATCATTTCCCGAAATCTCAGATGAAAACCTGACACAACGTGTACAATGAATACATCTAGTCATTTCTGTTTTGATAAAAGGACCCATATCTTTATTCTCAACCGCCCTTTTGTCACCTTCAAACCTAGTATCACCTACTCCGAAAGCCATAGACTGATCTTGTAAATCACATTCTCCACCTTGATCACATATAGGACAATCTAGCGGGTGATTCATTAGAAGAAATTCCAGAGCGCCTTCTTGTGCATTTTTAACACGTTCAGATTTAGTATAAATCTTTAGACCTTCAGAAACTTGAGTAGCACAAGAGGCAACAGGCTTAGGACTCATCCCTCTCGAATCCTCTATATCAACAAGACACATACGGCAGTTTCCAGCAACAGATAATTTATCATGATAACAAAATCTAGGAACTTCAACGCCAGCTATTTCACAAGCTTGAATAACAGCTAAACCGTCTTCAACTTCATAATCTTCTCCATCTATCTTTATCTTAACCATGTCTCTTGTTTTTCTCTACCTGATACAGCTCGATACGTTCTTCAATATGGTTTCTAAAATGATTAATAAGACCTTGTATAGGCCATGCCGCAGCATCTCCTAACGCACAAATTGTATGACCCTCAATTCGTTTAGTAATATCTAAAAGGGTATCAATATCTTCCCTTTGCGCTGATCCTTCTGCCATTTTCTCCATCATTTCCCAGAGCCAAATTGTCCCTTCTCTACATGGAGTACATTGACCACAGCTTTCATGTTTATAAAAATAAGATAGCCTTGCAATTGCTTTAATTAAGTCAGTGGACTTATCCATAACAATTACTGCAGCGGTTCCTAGTCCTGATTGAACTGAACTTAATGAATCGAAATCCATTAACACTTCATCACAGATACTTTTAGGTATCATTCTTACTGATGAACCTCCAGGTATCACTGCTAGAAGGTTGTCCCAACCTCCTATAACACCACCTGCATGCTTTTCTATTAGATCTCTGAGCGGAATACCCATCTCCTCTTCAATATTGCAAGGTTGATTAACATGTCCAGATATACAAAAGACTTTCGTACCAGTGTTATTTTCTCTTCCTAATGAAGAAAACCATTTAGAACCTCTTCTAAGAATTGTAGGCACAACAGCAATGCTTTCAACATTATTGACGGTCGTAGGACATCCGTATAAACCAGCAGCAGCAGGAAAAGGTGGTTTAAGTCTTGGCATACCTTTTTTTCCTTCTAAACTTTCAAGTAACGCAGTTTCTTCGCCACAAATATAAGCACCTGCACCATGGTGAATAAAAATATCTATGTCTAAACCAGACTTACAAGCATTTTTTCCTATTAAGCCATCTGAATATGCTTCTTCTAAAGCTGATTGAAGAATAACCCTCTCGTTAATAAATTCTCCACGAATATAAATATAACAAACCTGCGCACCCATAGCTGCGCAAGCCAAAAGACATCCTTCTAACAATTTATGCGGTTCATTTCTTATAATATCTCTATCTTTACATGTACCTGGCTCAGATTCATCTGCATTAACAACTAAATAATGAATCTTTCCGGTGGGTTCTTTAGGCATGAATGACCACTTTACACCTGTAGAGAATCCTGCACCACCTCTTCCTCTTAATCCTGAATTAATAATTTCTTCTGTTAAAAATTCTCTACCTTTATCGATAAGATCTTTGGTATTATCCCAATCGCCCCTCAACTTCGCATCATTTAAATGCCAAGGTTCAAAACCATATAAATTGTTAAAAATTTTATCCTTATTATCTAACATTTTCTTCTTTCTTAAGTGGTTCAGAAGATTTTCTTCCAACTTGAGATCCTATACTTATGGATTTTCCTTCTTTTAAAGATTTTATTATTTTAACCGTACTTTCATAATCTAAATCCTCATAATAATCTTCATTAATTTGGATCATTGGTGCGTTAACGCACGCACCTAAACACTCTACCTCCACCCAAGATATTCCATCTTTTGAAACTTCTCTTTCTTGTCCAATATAATCTTTGCAAGCGGCTTTAATTTTATCTGCACCTCTTAACCAACAAGGCGTAGTTCCACAAACTTGAACAAAATTTTTACCTACAGGTTTAAGATTGAACATCGAATAAAATGTTGCAATTTCTAAGACTCTAATTTTAGGCATACCTAATAACTTGGATATAGATAAAATGGCTTTTTCAGGAAGCCAACCACCGGCCTTTTTTTGAGCATAAAAAAGACATGGAACAACAGCAGATTGCTTTCTGTTTTCCGGATATTTATTAATTAATGCTTCAAGGTAAATTTGATCGCCTTCATTAAAAGAAAATTCAATATTTTGGTCCTCTGTAAGCCTTCTAGTTGTCATCTATCTACCTCACCAAAAACTAAATCAAGAGAACCTAAAACAGCAGATAAATCTGGAAGTAAATGACCGCGAGTTAAGTAATCAAGTGCCTGAAGATGTGCAAAACCAGGTGCTCGAATTTTACATCTATAGGGCTTATTAGACCCATCCGCTATTAAATATACGCCAAATTCTCCCTTTGGCGCTTCTATGGAAGCATAAACCTCTCCTGGACCAACATCATAACCTTCAGTGTACAGTTTAAAATGATGGATTAATGCTTCCATCGAAACTTTCATATCAGCCCTTTTAGGGGGCGCTACCTTCCTATCTTCAGAAATTATAGGACCTGGTTTCATTTTCTCAATAGCTTGTTTAATAATTGATGCTGATTGTCTGCATTCCTCCACTCTAATTAAATACCGATCGTAATTGTCGCCATTTTTTCCTACAGGAATTCGAAAGTCATATTCCTCATAAGATTCATAGGGCTGAGTTCTTCTTAAATCCCAACTAAAACCAGACCCCCTAGCCATAACTCCTGTAAGGCCCCAGTTTAAAACATCATTCTTAGTAACAATCCCAATATCAACATTTCTTTGCTTAAAAATTCTATTTTCAGTAAGTAAGCTTTCTAGATCATCAACTACATTTAAGAAAGGATCACAAAAATTATATATATCATCTAATAAACCTTCATCTAAATCCTGATGGACGCCTCCTGTTCTGAAATAAGCCGCATGTAAACGAGATCCACAAGCACGTTCATAATAAGTCATTAGCTTTTCTCTTTCTTCCCACCCCCATAATGTAGGTGTTAAAGCTCCAACATCCATAGCTTGAGCTGGAACATTAATCATATGATTAAGAATCCTTCCTATCTCTGAAAAAAGAACTCTAATGTGCTGAGCTCTAATTGGAATATCAAGACTTAATAATCTCTCAGTTGCTAAAGCAAAGGCGTGTTCTTGATTCATAGGCGCTACATAATCTAACCTATCAAAATACGGGAGCGCCTGAAGATAAGTTTTATTTTCTATTAATTTTTCAGTTCCCCTATGAAGCAAACCTATGTGTGGCTCAACTCTTTCAACAACCTCTCCGTCAAGATCAAGAATTAATCTTAAAACCCCATGAGCAGCTGGATGTTGAGGGCCAAAATTAATCCTAAATTTCTCATTTTCATTTTTATTCATCAGAATCTTCTATTAAATCTTCTTCAACATTTGGATACTTGAATCCTTTCCAAGCGCTTTCAAAATCAAAATCTCTAAACTCTTGCTTTAATTTCACTGGCTCATAAATAACTCTTTCTTTATCAGAATCATATTTGACTTCAACATAACCAGTTAAAGGAAAATCTTTTCTCAGAGGATGTCCTTCAAAACCATAATCTGTCAGAAGTCTTCGTAAATCATCATGTCCCTCAAAAACAATCCCATATAAATCGAAAGCTTCTCTTTCATACCAATCTGCAGATGAAAATAACTTTTTAATTGATTTCACTTTGTTATTTTCATCTGTAAACAATTTGATTGTTATTCTCGAGTTGTTAGACATTGAAAGAAGATTGTAAATAACCTGGAATCTAAACTCCTCCTCAGGCCAATCAACACCACATAAATCTATAAGTTGATTAAAGTTAAAATTTTCTTCATCTTTAAGAATTTTAATAACATCAATTATATTTGAGTGATTAATAAGTATAGATAAATCGTTATTGAATATTTTTTTTTCAATAATTAAAGAATTCAAAGAAGGAAAATTTTCAATTTCCTTAACTAAAATCTCTGCCGATTTATATCTTTTCATAAAATTTCTTCTTTATCTTTCAATAGTGCCTGTTCTTCTAATTTTTTTTTGGAGTTGAAGAATTCCGTACATTAATGCTTCTGCAGTAGGTGGGCAGCCAGGTACATAAATATCTACAGGTAAAATTCTATCACAACCCCTTACAACTGAATATGAGTAATGATAATAACCACCGCCATTTGCGCATGAACCCATTGAAATTACATATCTTGGTTCAGGCATTTGATCGTAAACCTTTCTTATAGCTGGAGCCATCTTATTTGTTAATGTTCCGGCAACAATCATTACATCTGATTGTCTTGGGGAGCCTCTTGGGGCTGCCCCAAATCTTTCAAGATCGTATCTTGGACCATTCGTTTGAAACATTTCTATCGCACAACAAGCAAGTCCGAATGTCATCCAATGAAGTGATCCAGTTCTTGCCCAATTTACAAGAGCTTCAACAGAAGTAACAAAAAAACCTTTGTTATCTATCTCTGTAGATAATTTTTTAATACTTTCTTCAGATGTCAATCCCATTCTAGCGCACCTTTTTTCCATTCATATATAAAACCTACGGTTAAAACTCCCAAGAAAATCATCATTGAAACAAAACCGAATAATCCAATATCTCCAAAAACTAATGCCCAGGGAAATAAAAAGGCAACTTCTAGATCAAAAATGATAAATAGAATTGCCACTAAATAAAATCTAATATCGAATTTTGTTCTCGCGTCATCGAATGGTTCAAAACCGCACTCATACTGGGATAACTTTTCTTTATCAGGATTTTTTGGAGCAAATAATATTGGAGGTAATGCTAGAACAGCAACTACAATGCCTGATAGGCTCATAAAAATTAATATTGGAAGATAATCAACTAGTATGGAGTTCATCCAACCTCTCCTTAACAATCATCCCCATAGTCATGAACTAATATATATCCGATTCATAATGAGATTACATGGTTATATATATGAATTAGTGTTATTTTTCCAAGTAAATTCGAAGAAAATAAATAAATAATTTAAGTCAAGAAACTTAATACTTCTTTATTAAATATTTTGGGTTGATCAATGTTAACCGCGTGACCCGCATCAGGTATAATAACCTTTTTAGAATTATGTATTTTATTTTTCATATACTCTGCTGCAGAAAGAAAAGGTTTATCATTTTCGCCTACGATTATAAGCGAAGGGACATCAATACTAGGTAATGAATTTATAATTCTATCATCCTTTTGAGTAAGCATACCTCTAGCTGCTTTTATAAGTCCATCAGCATTTTTATGATTGTCAGGATTCATTTCTATACTTCTTCCTCTTAAACTTTCTAACCCAATTTCTTCAAATTTATTTGCTGTTGAATGCGCATAATTATTCCACTTTTGTCTTGCATCATCATTCTTAAAACCAGGACCAGTATCAATTATTAATAATGAGTTAACCATTTCAGAATATTTATAATAAAAAGCTAATGACATATATCCACCTAACGACATACCTCCAATATTAACTTTATCAACCCTTAAATCAGTCAGTATTGCATGAATATCCTCAATAGTTTCTTCTTCATTATATAAACTTTCATCTTCAGGATAATCCGTTTGCCCATGCCCACGCATATCCCAGACAACAAGATTAAAGTTTCTAGATAGGTCTTCAATTTGATCATTCCACATTTTTGATGTAGCTGAAAATCCATGAGTTAGGAAAATGACTGGTCCTTTCCCATAACTTTCGTAATTAATATTAACGCCATTTCTGTTTATTTTTGGCATTTTAAATCCTAAAATTTATTTTTTTATTTGTGCCTTTAAAGCGTTTTCAGCTTTTTTTCCATAAGGAGGTCTAAAAACAGATATTAAATTATCCATTTTAGTTTGGGTAAATATAGTTTTTTCATGGGAAAAATTTCTAAACCCTTCAACTCCGTGATAAGAGCCTATTCCAGAAGGTCCAACACCTCCAAAAGGAGCGTTGTCTTGAGCTACATGAAAAATAACGTCATTAACAGTCACTCCTCCAGAAGTTGTTTTATCCAAAACTGTAGTGAGTTCACTATTATCTTCTCCAAAGTAATACAAACCTAATGGTCTTTCTTTGTTATTTACATAAGATATTGTTTCGGAGAAATCTTTATAAGTTTTTACAGGTAAAATTGGACCAAAAATCTCTTCCTGCATAACTGATAAGTGATCATCAGGATTAATCAATATTGTTGGAGGGATCTTGTAGTGCTCTTGCTGTTCGAAGTCTTCGTCTGATGGATTAATTTCTAAAACTTCACAACCGCTTTGTTTAGCTTCATCAATATAACTCCTAAGTCTATTATAATGCCTTTCATTAATTACAGATGTGTAATCATCGTTATTTTTAATTGATGGAAACATTTGATTAATTGTTTCTTTTGAATGTGAAATAAAACTATCAAGCTTATTTTCTGGTAACATAACATAATCTGGAGCTAAACAAATTTGTCCTGCATTCATAGTTTTACCAGCCATTATTCTTCTTGAAGAAACCTCAATATTACAAGTATCTGAAAGAATAACAGGTGATTTTCCACCTAATTCTAGAGTTACAGGAACTAAATTCTCTGAAGCGGCTCTCATTACATGTTTTCCTATTGAAGTAGCTCCTGTAAAAAGCAAATGATCGAATGGAAGAGAAGAGAAATCAGCTCCAACTTCTGGCCCACCAGTAACTACAGCAACTTCTTCTTCTGAAAAATTTTCTTCAAACATTTCTTTCATTAACTGAGAAGTTTTTGGAGTAAACTCTGATGGTTTAATCATAACCCTATTTCCTGCGGCAAAAATACTTCCTAGGGGGCCAAAAGTAAGAACTACTGGAAAATTCCAGGGACTTATTAATCCTACTGTTCCTAAAGGTTGATACTCAACTCTTAATTTTGCTCCTAATAAGCCTAATATTGCAGGAGAAACCTTTCTTTTAGAAGGCTTCATCCATTTATTAATGTTACTTTTTGCTATTTTAAGTGATGTAATTGAAGATGCTACATCCGTTAAAAGTGAGCTAGTAATACTCCTATGACTAAAATCATCAGAAATGGCTTGAGGGATTTTATCTTGATACTTTATTATTGAATCAATTAACCTATCTATCCATTCTTTTCTTTTATCAATTGACAAAGGCCCTTCTTTGAGATGGGCTTCTTTTTGAATGCTTAAAATTCTTTCAAGCTCTTCTTTGTTAGTCATATTTCACCTTTATAATTTCTTTATAAGAATATCGAATCTTTTAAATTCTTTCAATATAGAATAATTGCAGTTATTTGCTTTCAGCAGATACAAGCCAAGCTGCTGCATCAAGATACAATCCATTTTCTTCCATTTTACTTTCTAACAACACTCTCACTAACTTAATAACTTCTTTAGAAGTATCATCGTCTAAATTCTCGATTAAACCAGAAAGAGGGCCAATACTAAGATGAAAGGACATAATTTCATCAATTGATTTTCCCATATTAAATTTTGTATTTTGAGGATTAATCTCAATATTAGAGAAACCAGAAACCTTAAGTATATCAAAAACATATTCTTTATCAGAAAATGCAAAACCCCCTGGACTTCTTGGGTCGGGTGGAGTTAGTTGCTCTGGCTGAAAGGGTTTTAAAACTTCATTGGTACAATTAATCCATTCATTTTCTGAAATATCCTGCCAGCATAAAAAAGTGATTTTTCCTTTATTAGTTATCCCAGAAAAAATATTAGAAAAAGCAGAATAAGGATCTGAGAAAAACATAACACCAAATCTCGAAAAAACATGGTTATATTCCTTTTCAAAATTTTCGGCTGCAGCATCTGAAGTGTAAAAAGAAATATTTGGAATATTTGATGACTTCTCTTTAGCTCTTGATATCATTTTTTCTGAGATATCTACTCCAATTACTTCTGCTCCAGATTTTGCTAAAGAAATACTTGTTGATCCATGACCACATCCAATATCAAGAATTTTATCTCCTTCTTGTGCGTTTACTTTTTCTATAGCAATTTTTGAGAAAGGTTCTACTGTATCATCTATAAATTTTTCTACCTTCAAGAAACCTTCGCCAAGTCGGCCATTCCAAATTTCTTCTTGCTCAGAATTTAGTGATCTATTCATCGTCACCGAAGTTATCACAGTAGTTTTAGATTAAAAAGATTTAATATAGTGGCGGGAGTGACGGGACTCGAACCCGCGGCCTCTGGCGTGACAGGCCAGCGCTCTAACCAGCTGAGCTACACCCCCCATTTCACTAATAACTTTTAAGGGGGAAGAGTATTTAAATCAACCCTTCAAAATAAAAAAGGTCCATTTATTTATAGACCTTTTTTTGAAAACAATGGTGGGCGGTGAGAGGCTCGAACTCCCGACCCTCTGGATGTAAACCAGATGCTCTACCAACTGAGCTAACCGCCCAAAGACAATTTACTTTATTCTATATAAAATAATTTTAGTTTTGTCTTTGGTTTTTTTATCTATTAACAGAGTCTTTTAAACCTTTACCAGATTTAAACTTAGCATTTTTAGATGCTGCAATTTGAATTGCTTCACCTGTTCTAGGATTTCTTCCTGTTGTTGCAGCTCTATGGCTAACAGAAAAAGTTCCGAATCCAGTAATTTTTACAGCGCCGCCACCTGATAAAGTAGAAGTTACCGCTCCAGTAAAAGCTTCAAGAGCTCTTCCTGCATCAGCTTTACTTAAACCTGAACGACTTGCAATTGCATCAATTAAATCATTTTTATTCATTTTAACCCTCTTTAGTTTGTTGAATAACCTAAATTTATGCCTAATCACATATCAAGGTCAAAAAGAATTGAAAAAAAAATGTTAGTGCGTAGTTAAATTAGATCGATTATCAGTCACATTTTTCTGCTCAGCTAACCAAGCCTCTTCATCCCAATCAATAGCATCGGGTTTTTTTACTAAAGCAAGCTCAAGAGCTTCGTCAATCGTTGAAACTAATTTTATATCAAGCTGTTCTTTTATATTTTCAGGAACCTCGGATAATTCTCTATCATTTTCTGAAGGTATAAGAACAGTTTTTATTCCTGATCGTAGGGCTGCTAAAAGTTTTTCTTTCAAGCCACCTATTGGAAGAACTCTCCCACGTAATGATAGCTCGCCTGTCATTGCAACATCGTTTTTTATAGGGATTTCTGCCATTACAGAGATAATAGCAACTATCATAGCTACACCAGCAGATGGACCATCTTTAGGAGTGGCTCCCTCAGGGACATGAACATGAATGTCTTTACGCTGAAATATTGGAGGTTCAATTCCATAATTTACTGCTCGAGATCTAACAAATGAAGATGCGGCATCTATTGACTCCTTCATAACATCGCCAAGCTTTCCAGTTGTTCTGATCTTTCCCTGACCAGGAACCATAACAGCTTCAACATTAAGTATGTCACCTCCAACTTCTGTCCACGCTAATCCCGTAACCACACCTATTAAGTCATCATTTTCTTTTTTGCCATACCTAAACTTTTTTACGCCCAAATAGTCAGAAAGATTGTCAGAACTTACATTTAGCGAATCACTTTTCTTTTGAGAAATTTCTTTTACTGTCTTTCTTCCTAGTGAATTTAACTCTCTTTCAAGATTTCTTACTCCAGCTTCTCTTGTGTAATTTCTTATTATCGATTTAATAACATCTTCTGAAACATTAAATTCTTTTTCCGTTAGAGCATTATTTTCTTTAACCTTTGACATTAAATGTCTTTTGGCAATTTCCAACTTTTCTTCTTCAGTGTAGCCAGCAATTCTAATTATCTCCATTCTATCAAGTAATGGTCCTGGAATATTCATAGTGTTTGCCGTAGTTACAAACATAACCTGAGATAAATCATAATCTACCTCCAGATAATGATCATTAAATGAATTATTTTGCTCAGGATCTAAAACCTCTAATAATGCAGAAGCTGGATCTCCTCGAAAATCTTGGCCAAGCTTATCTATTTCATCTAACAAAAATACTGGATTAGTTGTTTTAACCTTCTTTAATGCTTGTATTATTCTGCCAGGCATTGATCCAATATATGTACGTCTGTGTCCACGTATTTCAGCCTCATCTCTGACTCCGCCAAGAGACATTCTTATAAATTCTCTACCTGTTGCATTTGCAATAGATTTACCGAGAGAGGTTTTCCCAACACCAGGAGGGCCAACTAAACATAGAATTGGACCTTTAACTTTAGAAGACCTATTTTGGACAGCAAGATATTCAGTTATTCTATCTTTTACTTTCTCCAAACCATAATGATCTTGATCAAGTATTTCTTGAGATTTATTTATATCTTTCTTTACTCTCTTCTTTTTTCCCCACGGAATATCTAATAACCAATCTAGATAATTTCTAACAACAGTAGCTTCGGCAGACATAGGGCTCATTTGTTTCAATTTCTTAAGTTCGTTTTCAGCCTTTTCTCCAGCTTCTTTAGACAGTTTTGTTTTACTTATTTTTTCAATTAATTCAGCAATGTCTTCAGTTGCGCCTCCATCGCCATCTTCTAATTCCTTTTGAATTGCTTTCATTTGTTCATTTAGATAATACTCCTTCTGAGTCTTTTCCATTTGATTTTTTACTCTTCTTCTTATTTTCTTTTCAACCTGAAGAACTGAAAGCTCTCCTTCAATATAAGAAAGAATCATATTTAATCTTTTCTCTAAGTCATTTTCTTCAAGAATTTTTTGTTTATCTTCAATATTAATTGAAATTTGACTTGCGATTGTATCCGCAAGTTTATTTTCTTCATTAATGTCTTTAACAGAAGTAAGAACCTCCGAAGAGACCTTATTATGAATTTTTGAATAGTTTTCATATTTAGACACTAAAGATCTAGATAACGCTTTAATAGTATCATTTTTCTCTGATATATCTGACATAACAGATATATCTGCCTTAACAAATGATTCTTTTAAGTCTATCTTTTCAACTTTACATCTATCCTTGCCTTCAACTAGAACCTTAACGGTACCGTCTGGCAGTTTAAGTAATTGTAAAATTTTACCTCTAGTTCCAATAGAGTACATATCACCATCTTTTGGATCATCAACTTCAGAATTCTTTTGTGTCAGAAACAATAACTCCTGATCCTTACCCATTACCTCCTCAAGGGCATTTATCGATTTATCTCGACCTACAAAAAGAGGGACAACCATATTTGGAAAGACCACTATATTCCTTAAAGGAAGTACCGGTATATTTTTAATCAAAGTCTTTTCTGTCATATCTAATCCTTTTTAACTCATTTTCTTGCGATTCTTTTTAAAAGAAAAACAAAGTTATTTAATATATTGGTATAAAGTGGATTAGTATCAAGTATTAACTTAAAAAAAATTAAAGAGCAGATTTCTCTTGTTCTTCTTTATCTTCACCATAAATGTATAAAGGTTTAGCTTTTCCATCAACAACTTCACCGGAAATAGCAACTTCAGTTATACCCTCTATGCTAGGAATTTCAAACATAGTATCAAGTAAAATTGATTCTATTACAGACCTTAAACCTCTCGCGCCAGTAGAGTATGACATAGTTTTTTTTGCTATAGAACTTAATGCATCGTCAGAAAATTTTAATTCTACACTCTCCATATCAAAAAGTTTTTTATACTGTTTAATTAATGCGTTTTTTGGTTCAGTTAATATTCTTATAAGAGATTCTTCATCTAAGTCTTCTAAAGAAGCCCAAACTGGCAACCTTCCTACAAATTCTGGTATTAGACCAAATTTTAGCAAATCCTCAGGTTGAAGATCTTTAAGAATCTCTCCAGTTTTTCTTGAGTCTTTATCTTTAACTTCGGCGCCAAATCCTAATGATCTCTCAGTTCCTCTATCGCCTATAATTTTTTCAAGTCCATCAAAGGCCCCACCACATATAAACAAAATATTCGTTGTATCAACTTGAAGGAATTCTTGTTGAGGATGTTTTCTTCCTCCTTGCGGTGGAACAGAAGCTACTGTACCTTCCATAATTTTAAGCAATGCCTGCTGCACTCCTTCACCAGAAACATCTCTTGTTATTGACGGGTTATCAGATTTTCTAGTAATTTTATCTACCTCATCAATATAGACTATTCCTCTTTGGGCTCTTTCTACATTATAATCTGCTGCCTGAAGAAGTTTTAAAATAATGTTTTCAACATCTTCACCAACATAACCTGCTTCGGTTAAAGTTGTTGCATCAGCCATAGTAAAAGGAACATCTAATATTCTTGCTAAAGTCTGAGCTAGTAATGTTTTTCCACATCCAGTAGGACCTAAAAGAATAATATTTGATTTAGCAAGCTCAACATCACCTTTCTTACTATCGTCATCTAATCTTTTATAATGATTATGAACAGCTACAGATAAAACTCTTTTTGCTGTCTGTTGACCAATCACATAATCCTGCAGTACATCAAATATCTCTTGAGGAGTGGGTACATTTTCTGAAGACTTTTTATCATTAATCTTATTTTCTTCCTTAATTATATCCATGCATAGCTCAACACATTCATCACATATAAAAACTGTAGGCCCTGCTATAAGTTTCTTAACTTCATGCTGGCTTTTTCCACAAAAACTACAATAAAGTGTGTTCTTTGAATCTCCGCTATCGCTTATTTTACTCATGATAATACCTAAAAATTATTCTTTTTCTGATTTTCTTTTTTCTACAACTTCATCTATCAAGCCGAATTTTTCTGCCTCACTTGAAGTCATAAATGTATCTCTATCAAGCGCTTCCTCTATTACACTAAGGTCTTGACCAGTATGACTAACATAAATTTCATTTAACCTGCTTCTTAAAGAAAGAATTTCCTGGGCGTGTCTCTCTATATCAGAAGCCTGGCCCTGATAACCGCCTGAGGGCTGGTGAACCATAATCCTTGAGTTTGGAAGAGCAAATCTTTTATTTTTAGATCCTACAGCTAATAATAAACTACCCATTGAAGCTGCCTGACCTATACAAAGAGTTGATACCTCAGGTTTTATGTACTGCATGGTATCATATATGGCTAATCCTGAAGAAACTACTCCACCTGGCGAATTAATATACATGGATATTTCTTTTTTTGGATTTTCTGCCTCCAAATATAATAACTGAGCAGTAACAACACTTGCCATATAATCCTCTATGGGGCCAGTAACAAAAACTATTCTTTCTCGTAAAAGCCTAGAATAGATATCAAAAGCTCTTTCACCCCTATTAGATTGCTCTACAACCATAGGTATAAGGTTATTATGTGGTATGTTTTTATTATTCATAGGAACATATATGGGTTAATTCTATTAATATGCCAAGAATTTATTATATTATATCTATAAAAAATTACAAAAAATTAAATAAAATCAATAATTTAGTTTATTTTATTAGTTACTCTTTTT
>JAZAJI010000038.1:0-46581 GCA_036230365.1 Pseudomonadota bacterium | reverse complement strand
CTGCTATTTTGTACGCAGTTTTTTCCCTCCCAGGTTTATATGGTTTTTTACCTCTTGTAGGAACAACTATTAGAAGTAATTTTGAAGTAAAAGGGGTATCACTTTTTGGGCCATTACTCTTTATTGGGGCAATGACCATCGTATTTCTTGCGCTTTTAGGCAATATTCAATCGGTATATAATGCTGAAGTTCCAATACTTGTATTAGCAACAAAAGTTTTCCCGGTTTATGGTTCAATCTTTGCTGTTGTTATTTTTCTTGGTATTTACACCACTGTCACACCTTTAATGTGGACAATTTGCCGTCGCTTTGCTGTAGAGCATAGCTTGCGTTTCAGACTTTTAGCAGTAATCCTTACATTAATTTGTTGGTTTGGAGGAAACTTACTACCTTTTGGCCAGCTTATTAATTTAATATATCCTTCAATAGGTTATATTGGACTAATACTTATGGCTTGTTTAATTTATAAGGATGTGAGTCAATTTATCAATAAATCTAGCTAATCTCTTCCAAAGCTTCTGGCATAGTATTTACATATCTTTGTATGTCACTAATTTTTCCCATACTTACACGTGACCAGTTTTTATGATTTCGGTAAATTCCAGATATTATTATATTTCTTTTAGCCATGCTTGCTTTGAATTTATCGGCATTTAAAGATCCTAAATTAACAAAGATGAAATTAGCTTTTGAGGGTAAGGCGGAAAGTCCATTTTTTTTAACGGCTTCCATGACCATTTCTTTTCCTTCATTTATCATTGCTTTTGAATGTGATAAGAAATTTTTATCATTATAACTAGCTATAGCTGCTGCTATACCCGCATGATTGGTTGTCCAGTTACCGATTATTCCAAATTTCATGATTTCTTTTATTAACTTAGGCTTAGCAATCATATAACCTATCCGTAAACCAGCTAAGCCGTGAATCTTTGAAAATGTACGTGTTACAATAATATTTCTACCTTCTTTAATAAGGGGTATCATTGTTGAAGATTTAGGATTATCAGTTAGATCATTATATGCTTCATCAATTAATATAGTGCAAGTCTTTGAAACTTCTCTACAAAATTCTTTTAACTCAGAATTATTTAATACTGATCCTGTTGGATTATTCGGATTTGTTATATGAACTAGAGATATATCCTTAGAAATTGAATTCTTCATAATTCCTAGATCTATTTGGTGTTTTGTATTGCTTGGTAATCTTTTCAATTTATTTTGACTAGTTCCTGCAGCTAAATTTGCTGTGCTATCCCAAAAAAGATCTGGAGCTAGAATATGACCTTTTTTAATTGATGCCAGTGCAATGTTCGTTAGAGCTGCTGTAGACCCGGAACTTAAGATGATATAATCATTAGTTAATCCATTCTTTTCTGCAATCATTGATCGTAATGTTTCACCTGATGTATGAACATAGTAACCAGATTTTTTAGATGCTTCATTAATAGCTCTTAAAGCCTTTTGACTTGGCCCATAAGGATTTTCGTTACCATTAAGTTTGGCAATTCCTGATGAAGGGCCGTGTCTTGTTATATATGAAAAAATATTTTCATTACTTCTTAGTGACTTAGGAGTAATAGCTAGTGCACCAGTAGTTAATGTACCGGTTAAAAATGTCCTTCTAGAAAAAGACTTCTTATTCTTCATTTTTTAACCTAGTTAAATAACTACTAACTTGTACTGCATCTTCAAAATTAAGAGGTCTTGATATCATTTTAGTGCCAGGAAATATAGCTTGAGGATTAGTTATAAAAGCAGCAATTGTACGTGAATCCCAAATTACGCTTGTCCGGTTATTTACCTTCATAGCTGCAGAATAATTGTAATCAGGTAAAGTGCCAGATCTTCGACCTGCAATGGCCTCAAGATGGGGACCGATATTGCTTTCTGCGCTAGCTTTCAGGCTATGGCAACTTACACAATTTTGATTGTATATAAATTCAGCTCTTTCTGGATCATAAGCAGCTTGAAGAGCTAGCATAGTTTTTTCATTTTGCATTACACCATGTTGTTTTAATCTTTCACCAATGTCACTATTTGTGGGCATTGGGAATGGTTTAGAAACATTTTCTAGATCTTTCTCGGATGGTTTTCCGGGTCTTATTCGTATAATCTTACCTTTTGATGAATCTGTAACTCCGTATATAAATCCATCAGGACCAGTTTCTACCGAACGAATTCTTTCATTAAGGTCAGGTAATAAATCTTGTTGTTCTATAAGTTTATTATTACGGATTCTCATTCTAAGAATTGTCTGATCACCTAATACACCCATAAATAAATCACCTTTCCAGTTGGGGAAGGCTTCTTCTTGATAATAGGTAATGCCATAAGGCGAAATTGATGGACTCCATGTTACTATTGGATCAACAAAACCAGCTGCACTTTGTCTCTCAGATAAAGCTCTTCCAGAATAGTCAAAACCCCAGCTAATTAATGGAAAACCGTAATTTCCTCCAGGTTGTATTAGATTTAATTCATCACCTCCTTGAGGTCCCATCTCTACACCCCACAAACGATACTCTTCATCTAATGTTAATCCGCCTACAGATCTTAGACCGGTAGCCCATAATTCTGGTTTTGCACCTTTATTTGTAATAGCTAAAGCATTATCATTTGGAATCGATCCATCACTATAGATTCGAATTATTTTTCCTATATCCCCGTCAAGTCTTTGAACCATTCCGTAAGCATGTTGACCACTAGATCCTACTGCCGCAACTAATGACTTATCCTTAAGAAATTGAATGCGAGTTATATTTGGCCCCCCGGTAGGTGCAGCAGGATATGTATTGTAAATTTCTTTACCTTCTATTAATCGATTACCTTCAATTTTTGCTTTATAAATTACACCCACTCTAGAAGTTGCTGAACCCTTTGTATAAGTAAGGTAAATATAGGGCTTTGTATTAAAATCTGGATCAATCTTTATATCTAATAATCCATCAAAAGGGCTTGCAGACATTACATCTGGAACACCTTCTAGTTCAGTGATAACTTTTCCATTACGAATTAATTTAATATTTCCTAATCGCTCGGTAAGAAGTAAATCCCCGTTCGGTAGCCAAGCAATTGCCCATGGGAAACTAAGATTTTTGACATAATCTTCAACCCAAAATTTTTGGTCAAAAGAATCTTTTTTTGTATTATTGCTTTCTTCTATAGCGCAACTAACGAACAGCAGTGATAAGCATACGAGAATTACTTTTACATTACTCATAAAGAATTATCTCCTAAGTTTTTTAAAGATAAAATTTCTAGTTTGTATTGAAATACACTAGAAAAAAGTTAATAATATTACATGCCCGAATCTACAATATTATTTAATTTTTTTATATAATTTTCGCAATTTAGGTCTAATAAATGAATTTAGGAGATAACTATTATGAGTAAAGATAATGAAAGTAAATGCCCGGTTATGGCTGAATCTAATCATACTTTAGGATCAACATCAAATAAGCAATGGTGGCCAAATCAATTAAATATAAATATTCTTCATCAACACGATAAAAAATCTAATCCTTTAGGTGAGGATTTCAACTATACAGAAGAATTTAACAAGATTGATTATAAAGCTCTTAAGAAAGACCTTAATGATTTAATGACGGATTCTCAAGATTGGTGGCCAGCTGATTACGGTCATTATGGGGGTTTCTTTATTCGAATGACTTGGCATGCAGCAGGAACATATAGAATTGCGGATGGTCGTGGCGGCGGAGGAACTGGAGCTCAAAGATTCGCTCCTCTTAATAGTTGGCCAGATAATGGAAATTTAGATAAGGCAAGAAGACTATTATGGCCAATAAAACAAAAATACGGAAATAAAATTAGTTGGGCAGACCTATTAATTTTAGCTGGTAATGTAGCTATTGAATCCATGGGAGGAAAAACTTTTGGTTTTGGTGGGGGTCGTCCAGATATTTGGGCGCCTGAAGAAGATATTTTTTGGGGCACTGAAAATGAATGGCTTGGTAATGAGCGCTATAGTGGTGAACGCGATCTTGATAATCCTCTTGGGGCTGTTCAGATGGGTTTGATATATGTTAATCCACAAGGACCTGATGGAAATCCTGATCCTGTAGCTAGTGGAAAAGATATCAGGGAGACATTTGCTCGAATGGCAATGAATGATGAAGAAACAGTAGCTCTAGTAGCCGGAGGTCATACTTTTGGTAAAGCTCATGGAGCAGGTTTAGAAGATAATGTTGGCACTGAACCAGAAGGAGCCGAAATAGAACAAATGGGCTTTGGATGGAAAAATTCGCATGGTTCAGGTCTAGGTAGAGATGCAATAACAAGTGGTATTGAAGGTGCTTGGACGGCTAATCCTACACAATGGGATAACGGATATTTTGATTTATTGTTTAAGTATGAATGGGAGCTTGTAAAAAGTCCAGCAGGTGCAAATCAATGGCACGCAAAAAACCCTGATGATGAGGATCTTGCTCCTGATGCAGAAGATGCCTCTGTTAAGGTACCAACTATGATGACAACTGCTGATTTAGCTATGCGCGAAGATCCAATTTATAATAAAATTTCTAAACGCTTTCATGAAAACCCAGATGAATTTGCTGATGCATTTGCTCGTGCTTGGTTTAAATTATTACATAGAGATATGGGGCCAAAAAGCAGATATTTAGGGCCTGAGGTACCTGAAGAAGACCTTATTTGGCAAGACCCTATACCTAAAGGAAGCACTGATTATGATATAGAAGCTGTCAAAAGTCGTATTGTTGATAGCGGTTTAAGTTCTCAAGAAATGATTGAGACTGCTTGGGCAAGTGCTTCAACTTATAGAGGCTCAGATATGCGCGGAGGAGCTAATGGTGCTCGTATTCGTCTTTCTCCACAAAAAAATTGGGAAGCAAATAAACCAGAGCAATTAGCTAAAGTTTTAAATGTGTTGGAAGAAATTGCTAAGGATACTGGTACATCAGTCGCAGATGTTATCGTTCTTGCAGGTAATGTTGGAATAGAACTAGCATCTGGAGTAAGTGTTCCTTTTACACCTGGAAGAGGTGATGCAAGTGAAGAGCAAACAGATTCTGATTCCTTTGCAGTTCTTGAACCTTTTGCGGATGGTTTTAGGAATTATCAAAAATCTGGTTCTAATGTATTTCCTGAAGAGTTATTACTTGATAAAGCTCAGTTGCTAGGATTAACAGCTCCAGAAATGACTGTTCTTGTTGGGGGTATGAGATCATTAGGAATAAGTGAAGATGGTCATGGAGTATTTACTGAAAATCCTGGAACATTAACAAATGATTTCTTTTCAAATCTTCTAGATATGAATATTGAGTGGAAACCTAATGGGGGTGCTTATTATAATGGCTGTGATCGTTCTTCAGGTGAAAAAGTAAGAACTGCAACTAGAGTAGATCTAGTTTTTGGTTCTAATTCTCAACTTAGAGCAATAGCAGAAATTTATGCTCAAGAAGATGCAAAAGAAAAATTTGTTTCCGATTTTATTTCTGCTTGGAACAAAGTAATGAATGCTGATCTTTCGATACTCAATTAAATTTATTGGTGGAGTAATTAATTTATTAATTGCTCCACTAAATTTTAATCTTTGTCTAACATAGTGTCGTGATTCCACCAAGCTTGATCAGAAAAAGCTCTTATATCAATCTCATGAGTCCAAGTTGATCTATGTTGTGAGGCAAGATGAAAATAAGTTTCAGCAATTTTTTCAGGCAATATAAGGCCATCATGTTCCATTCCTTTAGTTTCCCTCATTTTCTGATAAAGTTCCGGTCCTAATATTTTTCCTAAAGTATCAGGAGCATCAACCGCTCCATCTACTACAATATGGGCAACATGTATTCCTTTTGAAGAAAATTCAGCATTTAATGATTGGCAAAGCATTCTTCTCGCCCCCATTGCAGCTGCATGAGAGTGTTGAGTTTTATTTCCTCTCATTGCGGCAGTTGCAGATGTCACTAAAATAGCTCCTTTACCTCTTTCAACCATTAGTGGACATAATGTTTTTGCTGTTCGAAATAGACCGAAACTTGCCATTCTCCAACCTAATTCAAATTCTTTATAAGTTGTTTCATGAAGAAGTTTCATACCAGTTTGTGCACCCAAATTGTAAATAAGGACTTCAATTGGTCCAATATCTTTTTCTATGGAAACGATTAAATCTTCGAGAACATTATCATCCGTAGCATTTAACAAGCAACCAGAAGCACTATTACCTTCATTTTCTATATTACCTATTAATCTATCTAAGCCTTCTTTATCACTTCTTCTACATAAATAAGAATGATAACCTTCTCTTGCAAACTTTGCCGCAACGGTACCACCTATTCCTGCTCCTGCGCCTAAAACTAAACAAACTGGTTTCATATTTTCTCCATAAAAGGTATTAATATAATATTAAATGTTAGCTTAACTCTAAAACAAGGAGGCCCTATGTCAATAAGACTTTTATATATCTCTTTAATAACTTTATTTTCAATTAATCTAGTTTTTGCACAAGAGGGCGGAGTAAATATTCCTTCAAGAGAAATTGAAAAAATTACAGTAATTGGATCACAAATTAAAGGTGCAAAGATTACTGGATCTTTGAATGTTTCGGTTATTACGGACATAGATATTGAAGCAATTGCATCTACTTCTGGTGATGACTTATTGGAGCATATAGCAGAGCAAGGGCAGAACTATTTTGTAGAAGCTGAAGACGCCGCTGGTGGTGTAAATGCATCACGTGGTGATGTTGGGGCTTATAACTTAAGAAATCTAGGCGTTGGTAATTCTCTTACTCTTCTTAACGGAAGAAGATTAGTTAACTCACCTGGTTATCAAACTGAGTTAATTGGTGGTGATTATGTTCCAACAGTCAGTGTTAATGCAAACATAATTCCGGTATCAGGACTAGAAAGATTAGAAATTTTACGAGATGGCGCTTCAGCTATTTATGGCGCAGACGCTGTAGCTGGTGTTGTAAACAATGTATTGCAGACAGATTTTGAAGGTTTTAACTTTACAGCTAGAGTTAATGGATATGAACATTTTAATGCTAATGATACAAAAATAACTGCGAAATGGGGGTCCTTCTTTAATGATGGGGCCACAAATGTAAGCGTATTTTTTGATTATTATGATCGTGAAAGTATTAATGCTCAAGAAGACCCAAGATGGGGTGCTGGGGATCACAGACCTTTTGTTGACGATAATTCACCATGGAAAACTAGCACTTCTTTTAGAAATTTAAGTTCACATTCTCTATACGGCCAATTTGATATGGTTAATTCTAAAGAACATGCTGGAGAAAGTTACGATCATGTCTGGACTGACTCCAATGGTGAATTTGAAATTTTTCCTTTGGGAGATGCTAAGTGTACTAATAGAGGTCATCCGCTGTTTGATACAGGTTATGGGACTTGTATTGCTCAAGATGGAAATGGTGCTTTAAGAAGTAATTTCTGGGGTAAAACCGATGTTAGATCTGAACTAGTTAGAACTAATATTATGATGTTTATCAACCATGATATGGGTAATGGCATTGAATCTTTTACAGAGTTTTCTTATTATGAATCAGATAGCGACAGAATTGCTCATTCTTCATATGCGTTTTCTTCCTCGAAGCATAGAGTAGGTCCGGATAATTACTATCTAAATCAATTAAAGGTAGATGTAGATGGCATTCCAACAGCAATATTTGCTGGAAAAAATCTTTACATAGATAATTATCGATACATGGAAGTACCTAGACTAGTAAATGTAAAAAAAGAAACTTATAGATTTCTTCAAGGTTTCAGAGGTTCTAGTGGTGATTGGGATTGGGAAACAGCTTTTGTAACTTCTAAAGCTACATCTGATGATGTAACAAGCCAAAGAATGTCTAATAATCTTTTAAAAGAAGCTTTGTATGACTCTACCCCAGCAGCTTACAATCCATTTAGTGCGGGTGTAGATTCAAATATCGAAAGAACTTTAATTGATGTATATAGGAAAGGCTCAAGTGAGCTTACGATGTTTGATTTTAAAATATCAAATAATTCCTTATGGGAGCTTCCTGCAGGAGATGTTGCTCTCTTATTGGGGTTTGAGTATCGTGATGAGGAAATAACTGATAATAGAGATCCAAGACTAGATGGCACCATTACTTACACTGACTACGAAGGAGATACCTATCCTTTAGTTTCAGATGTTCTAAATTCATCACCAACAGGAGATGTTTCAGGCTCAAGAGATGTTGTATCTTTCTTTGCTGAATTACAAATTCCAGTAACCGATACAATTGATTTACAAGCGGCAATTCGAACTGAGGATTTTTCTGATTATGGTTCCTCAACAGTAGGAAAGCTAGCATTAGGTTGGCAAGCGGCTTCATGGATTGATTTTAGAGGCTCAATATCATCAGCTTTTAGGGCTCCGAACATCATTCAGGTAAATGAAAAGACTGTTGTAAGATCCGGAACAAGATATGATCGAGCAGCTTTCCAAGTTAATGCTGTGCAAAGCGTTGAAAATGTAATTGATTCTGATTCACGCTATACCATACAAAGAATGGCAACGGGAGCAGAAAATCTTGAAGCTGAAGAATCAGATAACATATCCTTTGGTGTTGTGTTAACTCCAACAGATAATTTAATTGTTACTGTTGATGCTTGGAGTATTGAAAAAGATAAAACCATTGGCTTATTTGGTCGTGAAAACCAAACAGTTAATGACATGCTTTTACGATTTGCAAATGGAACAAATAATTGCGCAACTTTTATAGGAGATCCTTTGGTAGTAAGAGAGGCTCCTGACGATGGTGATTTAGCAGGTTTTGCAGCAGCAGGCGTATGTCCATTCGGTGACATTAAATATATTAAAAATGATTACACCAATATGGCTGAAAGAATTATTGAAGGAATTGATGTTGGTATCTACTATAATTTTGAGAGCCAAGTGGGTAATTTTGATTTTCGATATATCGGAACATTTCTTGATAAGTTTGAGCAAAAAGCAAGTGGACAGTTTGCTGAACTACAAGCCAAAAAAGATGCTGGAGAAATTCCAGATTCAATACCTTTAAAAGGTTTTGGCGATTTACTGGGAAAAGACGGAATATATGACAACAAGCACACGCTAAGATTATCTTGGGATAAAGGCCCGTATGGAGTTAGCTTATATGGACTTAGAAAAGGTTCATTTGTACAAACTTCATTGGGTTTGAAGGATGGCGTAGCTTACCTTATTCCGTCTATGACAACATGGAATCTAACAATGTCTTATGACTTTGAATTAAGTGATCATGATGCAAGGGTTAGATTTGCAGTAAGAAATATTGATGATGAAAGAGCTCCTACAGCAGATAGATATTATGGATACTATGCTGATGCTCATCAAGATTATGGAAGAAACTACTACATTGATTTCACATTAAAGATGAAATAAAGCTAATAATATAAAATCATTTTATGAATTTCATTAACGAGAAAAATAATGGAAAAAAGAGAATTTAAGCCTTTTGGAACAATAAGCGCATTAACTCTTGGAGGTGGAGGAATAGGAAATGTTTGGGGGAAAACCACAAGAGAGGAATCGGTATTATCAGTTAAATTGGCAATTGATTTAGGTATTGATCATCTTGATGTAGCTCCTAGTTATGGGAAAGGTGAGGCCGAAAGAGTTGTTGGTGAAGCTTTAAAAGGAGAAGATGTTTCATCAATTAATTTAACCACTAAATGTAGGTTGGGCACACTCCCAGATTCTGATGTTTATGAGCGATTAAACAATTCTCTTTGTAGAAGCTTGCAAACAATGAGTGTTGAAAAGGTAAATTTGTTTATTCTTCATTCACAACTTATTGAAGATGATTATGAATTACCTAATTTAAAAGAATTTAAAGCAACAAACACAACTCCTTTATCAAGTTACTTCAATGCAGTTATTCCGGCCTTTGAGAAACTAAAAAAAGAAGGAAAGATTGATCATTGGGGTATTGGTTTGGGTCAAGAAGAAGCTTTAATAAGGGCAATCAATCATGAGCATCCCCCAGAAGCTATGCAATGTGTAGTAAATATTCTAAATTCTAACGGAGCAATTGGTTATATAAGCAAAAAACCTAATCCAAATATAATTCTTGAAGAATGTCAGAATAAAAATATACCAATACTTGCGATAAGAGCGGTTCAAGCTGGAGCGCTTACTTCAAGTATGGATAGAAAACCAAATCCATCTGGTTTAGATAAAGCAGATTTTAATGATTTTAATAAAGCATTACCCTTTAGAGAACTTTCAGAAAAATGGGGAGAGACGCCTGCGTCTTTAGCTCATAGATTCGCTTTAAGTATTGAGAAAGTTAGTTCAGTAATACTGGGGATTAAAAATCGGGAAGAGTTGAAAGAATGTGTATATGCTGAAGAAAAAGGTAAACTCAATGATGATCAGATTAATGAATTAAAAGAACTTTTTTAGGGTAATTCTCTTAAGGTTATTTTATAGGTTCAGACTCTTTTTGATATTTATAATATCCATTCACAGGAATCATAACATGGGCCCAAATTGTTTTTGGAAACATTACATAAGGTGCACCATTTGAGAAATCTGCATTCATATTGTCAAGTGATGATGGATCCTTAGGCATTAACATAAGATGAGGTCCTGATTCAATCCATTGTCCTGGTGTGCTATCTTCTTTATTAAGAACACCTGCCTTAAGATTATCCTCACCGACATCACCATGAAGCATCCACATCCAACCATCATTATCTAGTTGAGGTTTTTTTCCAGCCATATAAGCCATCATCCATTTAACTGCTTCTTTATCAGAGCACGCAGGCATGGCTTCGTGAACATCTTTCCATCCGTTTTTAGGAAATGGCCTTGGGTTTCCAGCCTGACAAGTCCATCCATTTGAACCCTTTCTTATTACTTCACCATTTCCACCAATTATTGTAGCAAAATCTCCTATAAACGAAGGAGCGGCGCTAGAATAAGCGTCTATTTGCCATTCATTGGAAGCATGATTATTTCCTGCAAAAGCGTTAGTAGATAAAAGGAAAATCATAATAATTAATTTTGTAATAAGAGCTTTGTTCATAATTTATAACCTCTGTTTTATAGTTTATTATATTCTAATAATATAAAGTATAAAAATGAAAACTTTTCGTATCATAATTTATATTGCTTTATTTTCTTTAACCACGATTGTTCTCTTGTTTGGTTTTAAGCCTTTTAAGAGAACAGTTGATAGTGAAATAACTTTAATTAAAGAGTTAGATCAATATCCAACTACCAGTTATAGATTATCTGACGGAACTTATTTAGTTTCTGTCAGAACTTCAATGCCAGAGGTTAAGACTTATATGGTTAGGTGGTGGTTTTCTGATTTTCTAAAAACAAGTGAACATTATAGATTATGGCATCCTAAGGATCATGTATGGATGGATTGGGAAAGCAAGGAAGAGGGAAAAATAATTGGAGCTTCCCATCTTGTTCATGAATATATTGGAGAAAATTTAAGAAAACTCAGAATACAATTTGTAGATTCTTCTGAGTTTTTTGGACATAACATAAATAATAAGGATACTTTTGCAATTTGCGCAAGAGTAGGAGAGCTTGAAAGAGATCTCAATATAGCAAAAATGTGTCATGTTGTTATAAATACTAAAACTGGGGCAGAAATGAGATCACGTTTTTGGATGGGACACATAGCAAAAAGAAAGAAGAATGAAGTTACCCCTTCTTTGTTAGGATATGTAGGTAATACAGCTTTAATTAGGATGCTAATTATTAATAAAAAAAGTGCCGAAGACCTCAAAAAACACGCAAAAGAAGAAATGAAATTTTTAGGAGAGATTCTTCCAGACCTTTATCAATCTCAAAAAGTTGAATATAAGTAGGCTATGGGTTTTTCTCCTCAATTAACTCCACAGGAAATGTTAGAATTAGGTGTATTTGGAGGCTTCTATTTTCAAGATACTTCTGAATTTCCGAAGGCCTGGTTCGACAATGCTAAAATTAGCTTTGATGGATTTAAAGTGGATTTAAATTATTTTAAAATTGAATCTGGCCAATCATTACAAGTTTGGCAAAATAAGGGATGGATAACACCTGAAGATCCTTTGGGATGGTTCCAGTGGTATTGTAGATACTTTATGGGACGAAGAATTGATAAAGTAGATAACTTTCAAATAAAAAGATGGAAAGCATTTGGCCCGAGACATATTGGAGGGATTAAAAAAAATTGCGAGGAGGGTGATATATGGTGTAGAGCAAGACAAAGACAAGCTCTTCTTCAGTGGGCATATGACCCTTTTTTTTAATATTTAATAATGTGCAGGTTTATTTTTTGTTCCAATTATCATTGGAATTATAACCAGTAGATTAATTGCTGAATGAATTAACAGTATTTGTGTTGCTAAAAGGTCTAAAGATAAAATATTTAAATACATAATAGATAAGATTATTATTAGGGATCTAAATATTTCTAAATACAGAACAAAACCCCTATTGCTTAATGCAAAGGAAATTATTAATGAGGATGCTATAAGAAATAACCCAAAAGACACAGTTTCTATAAAAAGTTGATTATTTAATGTAAAAAACACAACCATAGTAAGAACCGGTATAAATATTAATTGCAACCAAACGAATTTTGAAAGTGTTGAAGACATATCAGTGTTGAATTTTTCATTTTGCTCAAACTCTTTATTTGGGAATTTTAATTCTACATCTTTGGGTCGCCAGGTTGTTTTAGCAAACCAAACTTTAATCTTATCTTTCCAATTTTTTGTATAGTAGGAGTCTTTGAACATGCTTATGAAAACTTCAATATTTGCCCAAACAGGATTCCAGCTTCTCAAGGCTTTAACAGTACCATAGACAGGCTTAATTTCATCTTTTTCTTCACAATATGTTCCAAAAAATCTGTCCCATAAAATGAAAACACCGCCATAATTTTTATCAATATATTCAGGATTTTTTGCGTGATGAATTCTATGATTTGATGGTGATATAAAGTATTTCTCATACCATCCTAATTTCCCAATATGCTCAGTGTGAACCCAAAACTGGTAAATTAAATTAAGGCCTCCAACTGCTACAAATACTACTGAAGGTATGCCAATCAATAAAATTGGAACGAAAAATATCCATTTCCATAGAAAACCTGAACTTGTTTGTCTTAGCGCCGTTGAAAGATTAAATTCTTCTCCATGATGATGTACTGCATGTGTAGCCCAAAGAAATTTATATTCGTGATGAAGTCTGTGCATCCAATAATATAAAAAATCATAAAGAACAAAAGCTAGTATCCATGTAAAAGGTGAATTAATTGGGAGTTGAAAAAGATTTAGGTTTTTTGCCGCATAAGAAAAAACAACCCCCTGAAATCCTAAATTTAAGATTGTTGGGAATCTACTAATAAGGCCAATATTAATACTTGTTATGGTATCATTTAATCGGTAAGTATTTTTTCCTTTTAAGAGACCGTAAGTTAACTCAATTCCAATCATTAAAAAGAATATAGGAATTGCTAAAAATATCAGAAAAGATTTATCCATTATAAATTTGTTATCCTTTTTTTTAGTTTTTATATAATATTTTAACTTATGTATGTGAAGTTAAATTAAATCAAATGAATAAATTACCTGACCCAAATAATATCCTTTGCAAGGAAGTGTTTGATAAAATGAAAGAAAAACTCAAATTTCTTGCTGATAAATTTAAAATTAATAATATTAATGATGACTTTTTCAAAGAAATTGTAATTCCTTTATCTGTGCATTTCGATTCTTTAAAAAAGGATAACAGCCCATTTTTAGTTGGATTAACTGGAGGCCAAGGATCTGGTAAAACAACTTTATCAGAATTTGTTCAGTTAATTCTCAAAGAGTATTTTAATAGAAAATCCATAGGATTTTCAATTGATGATATTTATAAAACAAAAGAAGAAAGAAAAGAGTTAGGGTTATCTATACACCCATTATGCGAAGTAAGGGGAGTTCCGGGAACGCATAATGTTCAACTAGGTTTAGATACATTAAATTCATTATATAATGCTGATCCAGATCAAATCACATTGATTCCAATTTTTTCTAAACCACTCGATGAACATCTACCCAAAGAAAATTGGATAAAATATTCAGGTAAGCCAGATTTTATTTTTTTTGATGGTTGGTTTTGTGGGGCTAAACCAATTTCTGAAGAAAATTGGGAAGAGCCAATTAATGAGCTAGAGAAAAACGAAGATCCAAATGGATTATGGTCAAAGTGGTACAACAAAGAATTAAAAGGCGATTATCAGAAACTTTTCGATGCCTTTGATATTCTTGTAATGATTAAAGTACCAAATATGGAACATGTTTATGAAAGTAGATGGGTGCAAGAAAAGACTCTTGCAAAGACCTTAAAAGATGAAGAAATGAAAAAGAAGATTATGACTAAAGATGAGGTTTATAGATTTGTAATGCATTATGAGCGTTTAACGCGATATATATTAGAGGAAGTTCCTAAATTTGCTGATATAGTTATAGCAAGAGATAAGAGTTTCAATTTTAAAAAGATATAGAGGTGATAGAAAGATATGGAACAAGATAATTTACCAAAAGTTGTTAGAGTTAAAGATAGTTCGAAAGAAGATGTAAAAAGTGCACTTAAACTTGGTTTTTCAACTGACCCATTAGTCCGTTGGGTCTTTCCTGATGCAAATTCATATTTAAAATCCTTTGATTTATGGATGGAAGAATTTTCTAAAATATCGTTTTCAAATGATATTGTTTTTGCTGATGATAATTTTTACGGAGCATCATTATGGCATCCTCCGGGTGCAAAATTTGACGAAACTTCCTTAGCTCCAACTTTTGATTCTATTCCAAAAGATAGGTTAGAAAATGTTATTCAATTTTTTGAAGAATTCTCTAATTATCATCCAGAAGATGCTTGGTATCTTGCTTTTATTGGTGTGGATCCTTCTAAGCAAGGCATGGGAGTTGGTTCGTTCATATTAAAGGAGGCTTTAAAAATGATTGATGAAAAGGGTGAGAAAGCCTATTTAGAGTCATCAAATCCTAGAAATATGTCTTTATATGAAAGACACGGTTTTGAAAGTATTGGAAAGGTTCAGATAGGGGATTCTCCTCCAGCACATCCAATGCTTCGAGAAGCTAGAAAATAAACTTATTGTTGAGTATTTACTTACATTCTGTAATATTAAATTCTTAATAATTCAAACTTCAGGGAGATAAATATGTCTAATATAATGATCGTTGGTGCAACAAGAGGAATTGGCCTGGAACTCACAAAACAATATTCTGAGGAAGGCAATTCTGTTATTGCATGTGCGCGTGATACTGGATCAGCATCTTTGTTAGATGAATTAGCTTCTGGTAAAGATAATATTTCAATTGAACAGTTAGACGTTGCTAATCCTTCTTCCATAGAGGAAGCTTCAAATAAAATTGGTGATACAGCTATCGATACCGTTATTATAGTTGCTGGTGCTGTTGGAGGAATGCCTGAGAATCAATCTATCGATAATATCGATGTTGAAGAGTGGCATAGAACATTAGACACAAATACAATAGGCCCGCTTTTAGTTGCGAAAGCTTTTAAAGATAATTTAGTTGCGTCGGGTAATGGAAATTTAATGATCTTATCAAGTCAATTAGGGGCTTCAACATGGCCAATGGGTGGAATGTATATTTATTCAACCACTAAAGCTGCCGTTGGAAAAGCTGGAAAGATATTATCACTTGACTGGGCTGAAGAGCCAATAACAGTTTCAATTATGCATCCAGGTTGGGTTCAAACAGATATGGGTGGACCAACAGCTGAAATAACAGCTGAAGAAAGTGCTTCAGGTATTAGAAATGTTATTAATGGCTTAACTAAAGAAGATTCTGGTAATTTCTATAAATGGAATGGAGAAATCCATCCTTGGTAAGAATTTAAGGAACTTTTTAGGAATTTTTCATATGTATTTTTCTAAATTGTCCTGTTTAAGGGTTTTTGCGCTTTTTATTTTTCTATTTCCTCTTATTTCGTATGCTGAGAAAATAGATTTTACTCGACACCTTATCAATTATCAGATTGCAGATAGAGAAAAAGGGCAGACAACTTTTTTTGGAACTGAAGGACCTGCTAGGCTAATAATCTCACGTTCTAATTTAATGACAAACTTAGAAATCAATTTAAATAATAATAAGATTATTGTTGATGATTCATTTGATGGGAAAAAGGATATTGAAATTGCTATCGATCTTATTAAAGAAAATACTCTTTATCTTAATGTGGAAGAAATAAATAAAGACGAATTTACATTGCGAATAAAACAAACTGCAGAAGTTAATTTAAATGTAATTTCTCGGATTCATTTTAATACAAATGTTACGGACTTCAACAAAACTAAGAATTTTTATAACTCTTTAGGCTTTGAAAAACTATCTGGCGCTCCGGAAACAAATACTCAAGCTATGGCTAGAGCTATGGGAATTAAAACACCTACTTCATATGATGGTTCACAAGGGGGTGAGGCAGGGGGCTATGTTCTTTATGCTGAACTTCTTGGTATTAATAATTATAATGGTGGAGTTATTGATGTAATTGAATTTACAATTCCAAGAAATGAAGAGAAACCTTATTCCACTATGAATAATATAGGTATGGTAAGTGCTTCCATGTATTCAAGTAATATAAATTCTGATTATGAATATATGAAGAGTAATGGAATTAAATTTATTTCATCTCCTATAAAAAGATCTGATGGTAAGAATTTTGCAATTTTTCAAGATCCAGACGGAACATTTTATAAATTAATTGAAGGTGTTACTCAAAAAGATCAGAAAAATATAACAAATATTTATAAGATTGGTGAGGTAACCTTTAATATTAGTGATTTAGAAAGGTCCAAAGCTTGGTATAAAATGTTTGGATATAAGATATCAAATACTCTACCAGAAACAGAATCTTTGGAAGTTTCAAAAGCTATGGGTTTTGATAAAGCAATTAAAATTAAAGGTAATCTGATGAAACTTAAAGGCGATGGTTCAGAAATTGAATTGATCCAATGGATAGAACCTAATAATAATACTAAACCATATCCTATCCCAATAAATCATCCTGGAATCCATAGAATAGCTTTTGCAACAACTGATATAGAAGCAGATGTAAGAGAGCTAGAATTACAAGGGGTCCAGTTTATTTCAGGTATTACACCATGTTGTTCAGGTCCTGATTCTTCATCAGGCATTATTGCATTTTATGATCCGGATGGAATTATTGTTGAGCTCGCTGAAATGCCATTTTATGCAAGAATATTATTCCCAATTATCCTTTGGTTTAGAGGTATAATTGATTAAGGAATTACTATTATTCCTTCATCAGGATTAATATGCCCCCTTATAACCTCATCGTAAGTCTTTACAAACTCATGCAAGCCAGAAATCTCTTTAATATTCATCCATTCAATGCTTTGTTTGGCTCTAGTATTCATGAAGGCTGATGTTCTTTGGTTATAACCTTCCGACCCCCAATCACTAATTCTTTTTTGAATATGATCGGGAGCAAAAAAGAATTCAGTGCGATCTCTGATCATCAATTGACCAAGTGCATCTTCTGCTGTTGTTTCACTATCCCAATGAGTCATTCCGACAGTAATACATTTCAACATATTGTCTTTAAGAGAGTCATGCAAAGTCCCTAATATTTCCCTATTTCCTGCCATATCAACCATTACACTTTGAATATCTGAATTAACTTTCTCAAGTTGGTTGTAAGATATTACTTCATCATAACAACCTAAGCTTTCAACAAAATCTATATTTTTTGAAGCGGTAAGCCCAATAATTTTTGGCTTTTCATCTTCATCTTTTAGACCTTGGGCAAGACCTATCCCTGTCTTGCTTGAAGCACTAACAATTATTACTTGAGAAGCCCCCAAATAAGATTCATTTTGAAGGGCGTCACATAAGCAAAAAGAAGTAATATGAAGGGGAAACAAGAGAGCTCTTAAATTATCCATTGTGCTATCATAATTCTCTTCGCCAGAAAGTCGAATATAGTTGTTATAAACGGGGGGCAATTCTTTTCGGTGATCCTTACCGTCAGTAAGGCTTTGATCAGTAACTTTTATAGGGTTTAATATTATTGAATTTGATGCTGGAAAATAACCAAAAAGCCTTTCATCAATCTTTATATTCTCATTATTAGAATGAATAACTTTGGCAAACCCCCACATTGGAATACATCCCCATTCATCTTGTGAATCATTTAATGAAGGAAAAAATTTCCAATATCCCATCATATCACCAGCAAGACCGTAAGTTATATTGTTTGCGGTAAAAGCAAAGCGTTCAATCTTTACTAAAATTTCGCCTTTCTCTAGATTAGATGAATCAAGATTTCCACTTTCTATGCGCGTTTGTGTTAAATCATTTTTTGAAGTTTGAAGTTCGCTAATTTCTGAACTCATTTTTTCTCCTTTACAATCTTTCCGTAAGTGAATTTAATATAACAAAAAAGAATTGTCTTTTCAGTAATTTACTTTAAGGAATAAATTTAATTGGAAAATAATAATAAAACTATTGTAATAGGTGTTCCAGCATCACCTTATACAAGAAAGATGTTAGCTCTATTACGATATAGAAGAATTCCTTATAAAATTATATGGGGGAATACTAAAGAAATCCTAGATGAGATGGGCTTGGCTGCACCAAAACCTCTTCTTTTACCAGTTTTTATATTTCCCAATGAAAAAGAAGCAATATGTGATTCAACTCCAATAATTCGTCAGCTTGAAACCCAATTTGGAGATAGAAATGTAATTCCAGAAGATAAGGCTTTGGCATTTATTAATTCAATATTAGAAGATTTTGGTGATGAATGGGTTACGAAATTTATGTTCCACTATAGATGGCATTTTAAAGAAGATATTAACAATGCAGGAAATATTTTACCTCTATTAAGTGCAGTGAATTTAGATGATGAGTCTCATGAAACTTTTAAAAATTATATTTCTGAGCTTCAGGTTAGTAGATTATGGGTTGTAGGCTCAAATGATAAAACCGCTCAAATAATTGAAGAAAGTTATAAAAGATTGTTAGTCCTTTTAGAGGATCATTTTAAGAATTCACGATATTTACTTGGAAGTAGACCTTCCTCATCTGACTTTTCTTTTTATGGACAAATGACCCAATTAATAGGGTTCGATCCAACTTCAAGAGCATTAGCTTTAGAAGTGTCCCCTAGATCAGTTGCATGGGTAGATATTATAGAAGATCTTTCGGGATTAAGCGTCAAATCAAACGATTGGTTTTCACTTGAAGACGCTCCAAATTCTCTACATGCTATTTTTGAAGAAATAGGAAAAGGATATGTTCCAGCAATGGTAGAAAACTCAAAAGCTTTATCCGAAGGTTTAAATAGTTGGAAAGTAAATATAAAGGGTGCAGAATGGGAACAGAAAGTATTTCCTTATCAGGCAAAGTGTTTACAGTGGATAAAGGACGAATTTAATTCTTTGGAAGTTAAAGATAAAAAAAGAATTGAAAATTTTTTAGCTAATACAGGATGTGAGAATTTAATATCTTAGGGGAAGAAGTGTGGAAATTTTAAGAACACCTGATAACTGTTTTTCTAATTTAAAGTATTATCCTTATGAACCACATTATACATCTGTTAATACCCATGATGGGAGTGATTTACGAATTCACCATATTGATGAAGGTCCAAAAGATGGGCCAATTCTTTTAGCTATGCATGGTCAACCAGTATGGAGCTACCTTTATATTAGGATGATACCTTATCTAACTGCCGCTGGTATTCGCGTTATAGCTCCAGATTTACCTGGTTATGGTAAATCCGACAAACCCGCAAACCTTGGTGACTATTCTTACCAAAGACAAGTAGATTGGATGGTTCAGTGGTTGGAGAAAAATAATTTAGAGGACCTTACTTTTTTTGGACAAGATTGGGGTGGCCTAATCGGGTTGAGAATGGTTGCTGATAAACCCGATCGCTTTTCAAAAGTTTCAATGGGAAACACTGGGTTACCATATAACCCAAATGTTTCTGATGAAATAATAGAGGAGGTAAAGGCTTTTAGAGCTAGTCCTTTAAGATTAACACCTTTTTCTATGATGAAAGAAGTTAGAAAAATGGATGGAGGAGAAACTTCTCCAGCCTTGAAATTTATGTATTGGCAAAAATGGTGTTGGGATACTGAGGATTTACCAATTGGTTTTGTTACCTCATCAATGATGGAAAACAGACCTAGAATATCTATGCTAGCTCAATATATATTTATAAAACTAGGTTTAGGAAGAGTATCTAATTTTGGATCAGAGCTCGTTAAAGCTTACGAAGCGCCTTTCCCTGATGGTAGTTATAAAATGGGCCCGAGAGCAATGCCTAGTCAAGTTCCAATAATTCCTGATGCATCGTTGGAACAACAAAAGAAGGCAAGAGAATTTTTTAGTAAATGGGATAAACCCTTTTTAAGTGTTTTTGCCGGAGATGACCCCGTTACAAATGGTATAGAGCAAGATGTTTTAGATATGTGCCCTAATGCGAAAAGTGCTCCTCATATTGGTGGAGGTCATTTCTTTCAATGGACCAGAGCTGAAAAACTTTCAGGAATATTGATAGACTTCATAAGGGAGAAAAAATGAAAAATTTTGTAATTATTATTAGTGTTTTTATAATCTTAGGAAGTGTAGGTTGGCATTATCGAGCCAATATCATTTTTGAGATATATCCCCTTATCCTTGAAGCACGAGGATCTGGAGAAGAGTCGAAGCTATCAATAAAAAAAATAAATGGAGATGAAGTAATGGAAGTAAAAAATGCAATAAGACCAACTGATGGGCAAATGAAGGGTTTATTTGAAGGTGATATTGATACACCCATATATATGGTTAACTTACTAAAATTTAAAGATAAAGCAGAGTATGAAGATGGTCGTGAAACTAATTTGACTGGTGCAGAGGCTTACTCAATTTATGGACAAGAAGTGCAGGGTCATCTTAAAAAAGTTGGAGGAGAGGCAATTTTTTCAGGAATAGTTGAACGATTGATGCTGGGTGAAGTAGGAGAGCTTTGGGATGTAGTTGCAATTGCTAAATATCCGAGTCGTAAAGCAATGCTGGAGATGATAATGGACTCAGACTATCAAGAAAGCGAAAAACATCGTTCTGCGGGTTTAAAAGGCCAACTTAACATTGAGACGAAAACAGGAGCATTTGAATGGTAAATTTTTTCAATAAAATCCTTCCTGAAAATGCGAATAATAATTATTCAGGAAGTCGAATAGCGTTTTGGATGCTTATAGCTGTTCTTGCATTGATGACTTGGCGTTCAATAATACATATGTTCTTTGAACCTTTTGGTCTTCATGAAATAGCAAATGTAATGGTTTTAACGGGCGATCCGGATCCAATGCCATTGATATATAGGTTTTTTTCTATATGGGGCTTTGCACAATTAATTTTTTGTTTTGTATGTTGGATAGCTATTTTTAAATATAGATCTTTTGTTCCACTTATGTATGTGTTTTGGATAATTGAGTGGGGAGTAAGACTCTTGTATTATCCTTTCTTTGGTAGAGGCGGGGATGTTATTAATAATTTTAACAGCTCTGCAACACCCGGTGTCTATCTAGCTCCATATATACTTATTTTCTTAATTATATTCTTTATTTTATCCCTTAGAGAATCGAAATGAGAATTTTAAGATATATATTCATATTAATCTTGATTTTAATAGTAGGGATAATTGTTTTAACAAGAATCCCAGCAGTTCAAGACCGAGTGACTGCTAATGCTATTAATAGAATTTTAAGTAGCCAAACCACATTACCTGAAGATGCTTTAAGCGCTGTAGTCTGTGGTAGTCGATCTCCATTACCTGCACCGGGGAGAGCGGAGGCTTGTATCTTAATAAAGGCTGGAAAAAATCTTTATGTAATTGATGTTGGTGATGGAAGTGTAACTAATTTGAGAAATTGGAGAATTGATTTAGGAAATGTTAAGGCAGCATTGTTTACTCATCTTCATTCTGATCATATATCCGACCTTGCAGATTTGCATTTAAATGCATGGATTGCACAATCAAGGTCTAAAAAACTTTCTGTTTATGGGCCAAAGGGAGTTGAAACTGTCACTAAAGGCTTTGAAGATGCGTATGCTATAGATTATCTATTTAGAAATGAGCATCATGGAGATGAAGTTGCACCTTTAGATGTATCAGGTTTTGAGCCTTACCCTATTGATTTATCAAATCCTATAATTATTAATGATGATGGTTTAAAAGTAACGGCTTTTGCAGTTGTTCATGATCCTGTTGAGCCAGCATTAGGTTATCGTTTTGACTATAAAGGAAGGTCTATCGTGATAAGCGGGGACACAATTTATCATGAGAATGTTATAAAAAACTCTTTGAATGCTGATGTTTTATTTCACGAAGCTCAGGCCAATCATATATTGAAGATAATCAAGGATACCAATCAAAAATCTGGTAATATTCTTGCTGCTAAAATCATGTCAGATATTACAACATATCACACAACACCAATTGAGGCGGCTGAGGTAGCAAATAAAGCTAATGTAGGTCATTTAGTTTTTTATCACCTTACTCCTGCACCAAGACTAAGTTTAATGGAAGACATGTTTGTAAGAGGTGTAAGTGAAATTAGAAAAGATTGGACTCTTTCTGAAGATGGTACAATGGTAATACTGCCTTTAAATTCAGATAAAATTGAAATTACATCTATAAAGTAAAGAATGATTTATATTATTTTAAAGATAATAATAACTGCTTGTTTAATAGTCTTAATAAGTGAAATTGCAAAAGCAGATGATAGGTTAGGCGGCCTTATTGCTGCAATGCCTATTGTTACTTTCTTGGTAATATTATGGATGTATTATGAGGGTAATTCTACAGACAAAATTTCTTCGCATATTTCATATACTCTTTTGTATTTACTTCCGACGATACCAATGTTTTTGGTATTTCCATTTTTTATAAATAAATTTGGCTTTTATATAGCAGTTATTATAAGCATTCTTATAACTGCAATAGGGGTAATTATTGTTGATGTTCTATCAAGACAATATGGGTATAAATTATTTTAATTAGTATCAAAAAAATTATCGCATTTCTTTAAAACAATTCCTGATTTCATTAACAAATATTTCTGGTTGTTCAAAAGCTGCAAAATGACCACCTTTTTTCAATTCATTCCAATAAACAATATTTGAATATATCTGCTCAGCCCAACTTCTTGGGGTTCTAGAAATTTCTTTAGGAAAAATACTGCACCCTATTGGAAGCTCAAGTTTTTCTTCAGGATTACCACCGAATGATCCAAAACTTTCCCAATAAAGTCTTGCGGAAGAGGTTGCGCTTTTTGTAAGCCAATAAAACATTACATTATCTATTAACTCTTCTTTATTTAGGATATTTTCAGGATGCCCATTGCAATCTGTCCATTCGTAAAATTTTTCAATAATCCAACTTGCTTGCCCAATTGGAGAATCGACAAGACCATAGCCTAATGTTTGAGGTCTTGTGCTTTGTTGTTTAGAATAGCCGGATCCCCATTCTTGATAATAGCCAAGACCTTCAAATGCAATTTTATCTCTTTCAGATGGATTTTCTAATGCCTCTTTAGTAGGTGGGGCAAATGGCATATTGACATGGATACCTTGGCAACTTCCTTTGTTTTGTTTTCCTATTGCTATAGTTATTGCAGAGCCCCAATCACCACCTTGGGCAAAGTATTTACTGTATCCAATTTTATTCATTAATATGTCCCATAATTCTGCAATTCTTTCGACACCTGTACCTGTTTGAGACGGTTTTCCTGAAAATCCGTAACCTGGTAGAGTTGGGCAGACCAAATGGAATGCGTCTTCAGCTTTTCCTCCGAAGGAAACTGGATCAATTAAAGGTTTAATAACTTTATGAAACTCTACGATAGAACCTGGCCAACCATGACTAATTATTAGAGGTTTAGCCTCTTCGTGAGGACTCTTTATATGTATAAAATGAATATCAAGTCCTTCAATATTAGTTATAAATTGAGGAAATGAATTATAATATTCTTCTCTTGATCTCCAATCATATTCATTAATCCAGTAATCACTAATTTCTTTTATATAAGAAAGGGGTATTCCTTGTGACCAATCTTCAACAGTTTCTTTTTCTGGCCATCTTGTTGATAATAATCTTCTTTTGAGATCCTCAAGATCATCATTGGAAATTTGAATCATAAAGGGGTTTATTTCAGACATAATTTTTTATCCTCACTTAATATTTAAATTATGGCAAAAATTATGCTTTAATAAAATAAGAAATTATAGAAGGGGGTTAATTATGAACGATCAATATGTTGCAGATAGAATAGCTTTACAGGATGTAATGCTGAAATATGCTGCGGGAGTAGATGAAAGAGATTTTGACTTGTATTCATCATGTTTCCTTGAAGATGTTGAGATTCTTGATTTTGGAGATGCTCCAATTAATGGAAGAGATAATTGGGTTGAATATGTTAAAGGTGCGCTTTCTAATTATGGACCTACGCAACACATGTTAGGCCCTCAATTTGCAACAATAAATGGTGATGATGCTCATTGTCGCACAGATGTGCAGGCTTTACATTATTTAAAGGAGCCTGAAGGGGAGATTCTTACATTATGGGCAACATATGAAACAGATATGAAAAGGGTAAATGGTGAATGGAAGATTTCTTGTCATAGGTTAGTTTCTAGAGGAATTCGTCAACAATAATGTTTTTAAAAACTAAAATACCTCCACCAATAGTCACTCTTATTTTTGCTTTGGCAATTTATTTCTCATCAAGATATTTTATTGTACTAGAAATTCCTATGAGAGGTATACTTTCGTCCATTTTTATTATTTTAGGAATCTTTGTGACATTTTCTTCTGCAAGAATTTTTAAAAAGAAAGAAACTACTATCGATCCAATGAACCCAGATCAAGCAACAACTCTTGTTACTGATGGAATGTTTAAAATTACTAGAAACCCTATGTATTTAGGTATGCTTCTTCTTTTATTTGGTCTTTCAGTTTTTAAAGGTTTGATAGTTGGTTTTATTTTTCTTCCTTTATTCGTTTTATATATAACTATTTTTCAAATTATCCCAGAAGAAGAGGCCATGTTAAATCTTTTTGGAGAAGACTATAAAAGCTACTCTAATAGAGTTAGACGCTGGTTTTAGGGGTATAATAATCTATGGCTGAGATAGTACATTTAAATTCTAACGCTTCCATTTCAGATATTTTAGAGGTGATTGATAAGGATGCTGGCGTAATATTGGATAATGTTCTAAATAAAAATTTCTTAGCCCAAATGAAAGAAGAGTTAGATCCTTATTTAAATAATTATATTAAAGGGAATTCGGATTTTACTGGATTTGAGACAAAAAGAGTTGGAGGTCTATTAGCAAGATCAGAAGCTTGCAGAGAGTTAGCTCTAAATCCAATGGCCAATGAACTTGCTGGTAAATTTTTAGATCCTTATGGAGATGGTTATCAACTGCATTTTACTTCTGCTGTTAGTATTGGCCCAGGAGAGACAAAACAAATATTACATCGTGATAGAGGTCTTTGGGGCGGTTATATTCCTAGAAAAATAGAAACTCAATTTAGCACGGTATGGGCATTAACTGAGTTTACTAAAGAAAATGGAGCCACACAAATTGTCCCTGGTTCACATAAATGGGAAAAAGATAGAGAGCCTAAAGAAGATGAAATAGCTTATGCAGAAATGTCTTCAGGATCTGTTTTATTGTATACAGGAACAGTTCTTCATGGTGGGGGCAAGAATACAACTAAAAATGATGTCAGAACCGGCGTTTTTATGCATTATACTCTCAATTGGCTTAGGCAAGAAGAGAACCAATACTTATCTTGCCCACCAGAAATAGCTAAAGATTTTAGCCCTGAGCTGAGATCATTAATTGGCTATTCAAAAGGAGGTTTTGTTCTTGGTTTTTATACAGATCCTAATGATCATGAAGGTACAATGGATTCAGTGAGTCCTGAAAGATTATTTGGTGGTGATAAAGATGATTTTTCGACTCTTCCGTCTCAAAAAAACTTAGTTAAGGATACATCCTGATAAATTACTATTTATAAATGGAGAAATTGTAATGAATAAACTTGAAGGTAAAGTAGCTATAATAACGGGCGGTGCTGGTGGAATAGGAAAAGAAACTGCTAAAGCTTTTTTGAAAGAGGGAGCAGATGTATTAATTTTTGATTTAAATGAGAACGATCTTGTTGAGGCTTGTAAGGAAATTGAGTCAAATCATCTCAGTTATTTTGCTGGAGATGTTACTAAACCTGATGATAATTTAAAAGCAGTTGAAATTGCTAAAGAAAAATATGGTGGAGTTGATATTTTTGTTGCTAATGCTGGAATTGAAGGTGAAGTAAATAATATTGAAGATTACAGTATAGATAAATTTGATCAAGTTATAGCTGTAAATGTTAGGGGTCCTTTTTTGGGCTTAAAGGCTTCAATACCTGCAATGGACTTAAGGGGTGGTGGAAGTTTTATTGTAACTTCTAGTATTGCAGGGCTTTCAGGGACTCCTGGAATAGGCCCATATGCAACAAGTAAACATGCCGTAATTGGACTTATGAAATCAGCTGCAAAAGAATGTGCTGAAAAAAATATAAGGGTTAATTCAGTCAATCCATCTCCTATTGAAACAAGAATGATGAGAAGTCTTGAGGAAGGTTTGATGCCAGGTGAGGCAAGCGAAGCTAAAAATATGATGGAGGCAAACATACCTTTAGGAAGATATGGAACACCTGAAGATGTAGCAAAGTTAATGCTGTTTCTAGCAAGCGATGATAGTAATTTTATTACTGGATCGGTTTATACAGTTGATGGCGGAAGTACTGCGTAATTAAGGTTTAAAAGGGCCTTTAGCGATATATTTATCAATAGTGTTATGATAATGACGAAGTCTGCTTTCTTGGTAATTAGCATAAACAATTTTTCCGCCTTTTTTAGTTCTTATACCTCTTTCAACTTCAGGAATATTAGACATATCCTGATCAAAAATAAAACCAATCCCTGTTAACTCTTCAGCATCATCCCAATTTTCATCCTCACTCAAATAATGAATCGGTATTGGTTCGTATTTTTCTTGTTTTTCTGGATCTTTATGATTTCTTTGTAAAAATATTGCTTCCATTATAGCTGAATCTTCTCGAGTTCCATTAGGTCTAAATCTATAAATAAGATTTCTTGGAAAACCTCCCCATGGAGAGAAATTCGGAAAGACATTGTAAACAATAGCATCAAGCATTTCTGCGTCAGATTTATCAGAATAATCATGACCATCTGCCTCACTAAAGGCATCTCTCATTGCTTGTGCCGCAACTTTTCTTGCTTCTGCACCCTCAGGTACAATAATTTTATCTTCAGCTTCAACTCTTCCTGAGCCATAAAAAATAGTATCTAATATTTCTTGTTCATCAACTTCAGGGCAATTGGGGCTTGGTTTTCCTGTAAGGGCAATATTTCTATTCATATGATCACCATATATGTCATACCGTGCATTTTCATCTGCTTGGAAAGGCATAATTTCCGGATGAATTTTTGTTGCATGAAATGATTCCATAAAAGCTTCTTGAACAGTTTTCCAATTTCCAGGAACAACTTTAGATACATGTATTACTTTTTTACAATTTCCTAAATCCCATCTTTCATGATGTTCTGGTAATGGAGCTAAATATTCTTCTAGTGATACTGCATTATCATCCATATTAATAAAAACAAAACCTTGCCAGATTTCTAGTCGTACTTCCGGTAAATTAAACTCTCTATCTTTTATGTGTTGAAAATCCCAAGGAGCCGGTGTGCGTTTAAGTGATCCATCAAGATTCCAGCAAAAACCGTGAAAAGGGCACTCCAAGTCTTTACTGAAAGACCTATCTGTCTTAATTCTTCTTCCTCTGTGAAGACAGCTATTATAAAAACCTTTAATCTTATCTTCTTCAGATCTAACTATAATAAAAGACCAATCAAGAATATCATAAACAAGACTATCTCCAACCTCTGGAATATCCTCTACTCTACATGCAAATTGCCAAACTCTTGTCCACATGCAGTCTGCTTCTTTTTTAAAGAATTCTTTAGATGTATATCTTTCTATATCAATATCGTCCGATCCTAGATCTACAAAACTTTCTTCAACCATGAAATCAGGAACTTTTTTAGCATCTTCACTCAAATATTCGGTATAACTCGTATCCGGAGTTCTTTGCTTATCAATTTTGATGTTTTTATCTTTAATAACTTCGCTCATAATTTTCTTAATCCCCTAGTTTTTCTTTAAATCAAAATTCATTTTTAGTAAATAATTATAAATATTTAAATATTTTCTAGCTATGATTAGTCTGTTAAGTTATTTTAACTTTTTCTAAGAATATAGGGGGTTTAATGAGTGATATAGAAGATAAATTAGCTATTCGAGAGTTATTAGATAGATATTGTGATGGTGTTAATCAAAGAAATCCAGAACTTTGGGGAAGTACTTGGTCTGAAAATGCGCTTTGGGAAATTCCTCATTTAGACATAAAGAACGAAGGTAAGGAGAATATTGTTAATATTTGGAATGAAGCTATGAAAGGATTCCCATTTGTTCATATGATGGCACAGCCTGCATATATAAAAATTGATGGGAATAAAGCAGCGATGAGAAGTTATACTCTCGAAACAGCTGTTCTTCCTGACGGAACAGAGATTCATCCATGCGGCCAATATGAAGATGAGTGTATTAAAGAAGATGGCGAATGGAAATTTTCAAAGAGATCTTTTAAATCACTTCATGGTGAATAGTAATGAACAAGATGATTCCTACTCCAAGAGAAAAGCATCCTGATCCTAAATTGAGAGGGGATAAAATTTCTGGTGCAAGATACTATTCTAAGGATTTTATGCAAAAAGAATGGGATCATATGTGGACTAAAGTATGGCAAATAGCTGGAATAGCGTCAGAAATTCCTGAGCCAGATGATTTTTTTGTTTATAGGATTGGATTAGAAGAAATATTAGTTGTAAGGCAAAAAGATAAATCTATTAAAGCATTTTATAATGTTTGTCCTCACAGAGGCAATATTCTTGTTCATGTTGATAATGGTTGTTTAGATACTTTCAAATGTACCTACCATGGTTGGGAATATAATACTGAAGGTGTTTTGACTCACTTGCAAGATGCTGAAGATTTTGATGGTGGAAATCCTTGTGGAAAAATTAAATTAAAAGAAGTGCACTGCGAAGTTTCTTTAGGATTTGTTTGGGTTAACTTATCAGAAAAACCTCAGAAATTCGAAGAGGCTTTAAATCCTCTTATAGACCATATGAAACCTTATCAACCTGAAAGATACATAAGGGTTTTAAATTTAACTTGTGAAGTAGATTGTAATTGGAAGATTATACATGATAATTTTAATGAATCTTATCATTTACCAACTTTACATCCGGAGCTTTCGGTTCATATTGAGAACAATTATAAGTTTTCTCAATTTGATATGTATGACAATGGACACAATAGAATGTTGATGCCCGGCCATAAGCCTGCTTTAGGGGATGAGTCTCCTAATGATGTTAATTTTCCTCTAGACGCGGCTTTAGAGGCATGGGATTTAAACCCAAAAGATTTTCAAGGAAAGGCTCAAGAAACAAGATTAGCTATACAAGAGCAGAAAAGAAAATTAGCTAAAGAAAGAGGGTTTTGGCATTATGAATTTTTAACTAATGAACAATTGACTGATTATTATTTTTATAATTGCTTTCCTAATTATGATATAACAATGACACCTGATGGAATACAGTTTCAAAGACCACAACCACATCCAACTGATCCTGAGAAATGCCTTTTTGAACATTGGTGGCTTGTACCTGATATGGAAAGTTTGTCAGCTTCAGCAACATTTATGGGTTCTGATACTACAGAAACAACTGCTGGTGAAAAAATGACAGAAACACCGCTTGGGCCAAGACCTTTAAAGCCTGCTGAGCATGAATGGGTTATATATCCTGAAGGTTCTATGGGTTATGTTACTGATCAAGATATAAGTATGGCCATTGGCCAGCAAAAAGGTGTTAAATCAAAAGGTTTTGAGGATGCAATACTGACTAACCAAGAAAGAAGAGTAAGGCGTTACCACGAAGTTTTAAATGATTATATTGAAGGAAGGAGATAGAAGTAATCTTTTCAAATTTATTAAACTCCAAAATTTTGTCTTCAAATAAATCTATTTTGGTAATTATAATTCTTTTAATTTTTTGTTCCGTCATTTTTCAGAATTTACCAAATAATATTTATCCAAATATGTTGGATTTATCTTTTGGTCTTAATTCTTTAGATGTCCAAAAGACTTTTGATGCATTGGGAGAGAAAGGAAGAATAAATTATATTTATTCGGCTTTAATTCTTGATACAGTTTTTCCAATTCTTTATGTCTTATTATTTATTTCGATATTGCTAAATTTTAATGAAAGAAGAATCTTTTTTTTATTTTTGCCAATTTTAGCAGGAATTTTTGATTTAGCTGAAAATATTTATATCTCGATTATGATGTCTTCTTATACATTTAGTGAAATATCAACATCGCAAATATTTTTTGCCAGTTTATTTAATCAATGTAAGTGGATTTTATGCTTTTTTAGTTTAATTTTTATTTTATATAAAATAATTTCAAAAAAAATTAATCCTTAGTTATTTAATTTTAATAAATGTTCCTGGTAAAACTGTATAAAAGTTAATGTTTTTATCTTTGGTAATTTTATCAAGGCGAGTTCTCGGCTCTAAAACAGGTTCATCAGTAAGTATAAAGGTGCCCCAATGCATTCCTACACTTTCCTTGGCATCTAAATCCGTAGCTATATTTAAAGCTTCTTCAGGATTAACATGAGAGTAACCCATAAACCATTTTGGCGCATATGCTCCTATAGGTATCATTGCAAAATCAACAGGACCAAGCCTTTTTCTTATTTCTTTGAAATCTTTTGAATAACCGGTATCACCTGCATGGAAAATACTTTTTTTATCATAATTCAAGAACCAACTTCCCCACAAACTTTTATTTCTATCTCCCAAACCTCTCGCTGACCAATGTTGTGTAGGTGTAAATGTTAGAATGGTATTATTAACTTTTTTTTCTTGCCACCAAACAAATTCTTCTCCGTTTTTTAAACTATATTTATTTAATAATTTTTTATCACCTTTTGGAACAAGAATTCTAACATTAGGAAATCTTTTTTGTACTTTCTTTAAGCTTGGTATGTCGAGATGATCATAATGATTATGACTGATAGCAATTATATCAATCTTAGGTAATTCTGAAATTTTTAGGGCAGGTTTAATTAATCTTTTAGGTCCGGCAAATTTTAAAGGAGAAGCTCTTTCAGAAAAAATTGGGTCAAAAAGTATAGTAATATCTCCATTAAAAACTAAGAAACTTGCATGACCTATCCAAACTGCATAAGGACTGTCATTTTTTAGGATGCTAGGATCTTTTAACTTTTTTATTTCAAGATATTCTGGGTTTGGGCTTTCTCTATTAAAGCTCCATTTTAGTATTTCGCTAAAGCTTCTTTCGTTTGACGAATTATCGCTATTAGAAAACCTTTCTTCCGAATATGAAGAAAAACTATATGTAGCTATTAAAGAAAAAATTAATAGAAATCTCATATAATTTATATAGGCTAAAAATTATAAGAATTCAAATAAGGGGGAAAAATGGAAACGATAGCGAATTATAATGACTGGCGGGGAAAAGCGAGCCTAGATGATGGAGAATGGACAACCTTTGTTGATCCTGAAACATCTCCAGATTTTTTTAAACATATGACTGATATTGTCAAAGTTAAGTTTATGGGCGAAAACTGGGAAAAAGGCCCTTGGATAGTTCCCAATAAATTTCCACCGAACACAAAAGCCGATGTGCATTCACATGCAGCAGATACAATTTATATTATAATGCGTGGAACTATGACTTTTAATGATGGAACTGGATGGTACAAGAAAGGAGATGTTAGATGGGTAAGGGCAAACCATATGTACGGACCGGAAGAATCTGGTGAAGAAGGGTGTGAATTTATTCTTATTTCTATGGGCCCTATAGATGTTAATTGGGAATCTGGAGATACTTATTTAGCTAAAGCTGATTAAATCTATTGTAAGAAAATTTTATTGGTCTAGATTAATTTTATGAGTGTTACTGAAAATAAAAAACTAATCGAAAAATGGTATATAGCGCTTGCGGAAGGTGATTTTGAAACCATCTTTGATATGCATCATGATGATGTTATTTATAATATGCTTGGTTCTACACCGGTTTCAGGAAGAATTTATGGAAAAGATGCTTGTTGCAATGGAATGATTGCAGAAAAGCTTCTTGAGAAATTGGTGCCGGAAAATATTAAATTCTCTAAATCATGGAAAATTGTTGCAGCCGAAGGTGACAGGGTTGTTGGTATGATGCAAGGAGGCGGTCCTACAAAAAAGGGTGAATCTTATGAGCAAACTTATTGTGAAATTTTTACTCTTAAAGATGGAAAAATAAAAGAATTACATGCCTTTTTTGATACTGTCTTAATCGAAAAATGTCTTTATGATAATCCGTTAACTAATGAACAGGATGAAATTAGTGATCCTTTTCAAATAAGATAGAAAAACTTTAAGGAGAAAATTATGGAAAAACCCTATGATATTATTATTTGGGGAGCTAGTGGTTTTACAGGTCGATTAGTTATTGATTATATACATAAAAATCAAAGCAAAAGTAATCTGACTTGGGCAGTTGCTGGTAGAAATGAGTCCAAACTAAAAGAAATTCTTGGGGAAAGAGAAGCCCCTATTCTTATTGCTGACAGTCATGATAAAGAATCTTTAGTAGAATTAGTTAAGCAAACAAAAGTTATTCTTACAACTGTTGGGCCATATGCAAGATATGGATCGGAGTTAGTGGAGGTGTGCGCAGAAAATGGCACCCATTATTGTGATTTAACGGGAGAAGTTCATTGGATGAGAGATATGATAACTAAATATCAGGATGTCGCTAAAGACAGTGGTGCCCGAATTGTCCATACTTGTGGATTTGATAGCATTCCATCAGATATAGGTGTTTATTTCTTGCAAAAGAAGATGAAAGAAATACATGGCGTCAATGCAAAGCATATTAAATATCGAACAAGAGGGTTTTCTGGTGGGGCAAGTGGTGGAACGGTAGATAGTTTAATGTCTATGATGGAGCAAGCAAAAAAAGACTCATCAATTCTAAAAACTATATCTAATCCTTATGCCCTTAATGATAAAATTAATGGACAAGATGGACCAGATAAGATGGCGCCTTTTTTTGATGAAGATTTTGATGCATGGGTAGGACCATTTATTATGGCAGGGATAAATACAAGGGTTGTACGAAGAACTAATGAATTGCTAAATCAGATATATGGTGAAGATTTTCGTTATGACGAAGGAAGTATAACAGGAAAAGGTCCTGGAGGTTTTATAGGCGCGACAACTTCAGGTTTAGTTACAGGTGGAATGTCAGGCATGGCAGCTTTTTCACCCACTAGAACATTAATGCAAAAATTTCTTCCTAAGCCTGGAGAAGGTCCTTCAGAAGAAACGATGGAAAAGGGATATTTTGAGGTAGAATTATTGGGAATTCATCCAAACGATAGAAGTAAAGATTTGAGAGTATGGGTAGAGGGAGATAAAGATCCAGGATATAGATCTACTTCAAAAATGATTGCAGAAAGCGCTATGGCTTTAGCTCAAGACAATTTAAATGTTGGGGGAGGTTTTTGGACTCCCGCATCGGCAATGGGAGATTCATTAATTAAAAGATTACCTGATGCCGGGGTTACTTTTAAGGTTATTGAGTAGCGATAATTTGTCGTTAATCTTAAAATTTAATTAATTATTATAAAATCAAAGGATATTTGAAATGATAAAAGTTATTATGCCTATGAAGAGAAGACCTGGTATGTCTATTAGTGAATTTAGAGACTATTACGAAACAAAACATAGAGTTATTGGAGAGAAATATCTTTCTGGCTATGCAATTAAATACATAAGAAGATTTACTGAACCTCTTCCTGATAGATCAGGAAATATAACTGATCCAGAGTTTGATGTGCTTATGGAGATTTGGTACCCGGATATGGAAACTTTTGAGGCTTGTGGAAAAAATCTTCAAGAACCTGAAATAAAAAGAGAAATTAATGAGGATGAAGAGAAAATATTCGATTTATCTATGATGCGTTCATATATTGTTGAGGAGCATGAATCAAATATTAATAATACTTAAAGATTTGAAAAATTTTTAAGAATCATTCTTATTATTAAATATGAATAAAGCAGAAAGATTAAGTAGATCAGAAAGAGCAAGAAAAAGAAGATCAAGTATAAAAATAATTACCAAAAAAAGAACAGAAAACTTATATTCACAGCTTCATAGAATGAAAGTAAAAAAACAAAAGATTAAAACTAAGTTTGCTTCTTAACTTTTATCTAATAAATTTAATTTAAACAAAGTCTTAGAGAAGTTATCCACAATAACTTTAAAAAAAGTATCGCTTAATTGAATAATTTCTTATTAGATGAAAATCATTCTCAATTTTATATTAATTAAGGAGATTAAAAATGACAGAATTAGAAATATGGACTTTATGGAGCTCAAATAGAATTGGCGGCGGTCTTATAGGGATCGGAACTTTGTTATCTATATGGCTTGCAATGAGAGTAGCGGTTGCAACTCGTAATAGCAGTGAAACTAATTTATTTGGGAAAATTGTTTCAAGCGCTTTCGGGATAGTTGTTCTTGCTTTTACTTGGATTCAATACAGAGTAGGTGCAAATACTTGGATCGCTGCAGCTAATAATTTAGAAGGACTTAAGGCAAGTGGAACAGAAATTTCCAGCACAGCTGAAGGTTATCTTGCTTTTGTAGGCACAACTGAAGCTACGACAACTCCTACGCCTCTAGGTATAGCTTTTATTGTAATATCAGGAATAATTATTCTTGGTCAAATATGGTTACCTAAAAATAACTAAGTTTATAACAAAATGTATAATTAAACGCCCAGAAATGGGCGTTTTTTTTGAAAGGATAAAAAATGAATAAGTTAATTATATTTATAATGTGTATATTTATTTCTATACAAATTTCTGCCTTAGATCTATCTAACTCAAACAAAGGAGAGTTTGATATTACTAATGTTTATTCGTCAGAAAAGGGAATTACAATTTCCGGCGAAGGTAATGTAGGAAAATATGGAAAAGTATTAGCCACTTGGACTCTATACACAAATGGTTGGAATAAAACACACGGTCTTTTTGAGGGATTTGCTAGAAATTTTAACCCTGAATCAGAAATGGTTCAGGCTCACTTAAGAGGTGTTTGGAGCGGAGGTGGAACAACTTTTCGAATCCATAGCTTGGACGATCTTAGTAATGGCGAACAAAATTTTGTAATATGGGATGTAGATTTAAAGAATAACAAAGTCTTTAACGAAGTTGTTTTAATAGATTGACAAATATTATTTTGGCGGTTTCCCGTTCAGGTAATCATGTAAAGTTTCATGAAAGTATCTAACTCGGGATTCTTGCCCTGACAAATAAGGCTCTTGATACCCTTTAGATCTTACACCACGTCGTAATCCATCAGTGAGTTGCCAGTCTTGATAAACAACATGATCCCAAAGATCTTCAACGCCTTTTCCTCCATCATAATCTCGAAAATCTAATTCAACTTCCTGAAGTTTAACTGGATTTACTTTAGTGCGACTAAGAAATTCTTGATTATTAGCTAAATCTTGTTTGCCTATGCCTGCTGAGGTTGAGGTGAATCCTTTATCGGTATCTCTACCTGTTTTACCTATACCTTTTGCAGATCCACCAATTGGATATCCCATATCCCAAAGATCGAAAAAGCACTTTTCAGGATCTGTAGGATGAGGGAACCAATTTAAGAGGATGCAACCATCTGCTTGTACTCCCATTGCAATATTTGGAAAAATAAATTGAAAAGGACTTTCTGTTAATTCCTCATCCGATAAATTTTCATAGTGGTGATATCCTTTTTCTTTCCAAAGCTTCTTTTTTGCCTCTTTTAAATCTAACCAGCCTTTCTCAGATAAAGATTCATAATCAGGGTATTTACTGGTATCAATCCCCCAATCTTCAAGAATCATTTCGAAAGGGTGATCTTCTCCTTCTTTAATTCTATCCCTTAAGGAAGGTCTGCCCATCTGAATTATTCTTGCATGACCTTTTGGAAACATTTCATATCTTGAAGTAAAATGATCTTGATCAATAACCGAAGGCACTTGTGGATGTACAAAACGAGTGTGGTAAGATTCATTAAAATTATCGCAAAAGAATTTCCAATTTACATCAAGTTCAACTCTTACCCATTGAGCCCTAATCTGGTCTTTGAAATTATGATTTTTATAAATTTCTGGAAGAGGGTCTAAATAATCTAAAAGATCAGGAGCCTCATCATTCATGGTGTAGAAAATAAATCCATCCCAAGTATCAACCCTAACCTCAACTAATCTTCTTTTACCAATAGGACTCCCTTGAGGATAATCATCTTCATCTGGACAACCTATTACTTCGCCATCTAATCCAAATTGCCAATCATGATAAGGGCATCGAAACGAATCTTGCGAGCTATCGCACTCAACAATTCTTTGCCCCCTATGTGCACAACTATTATAAAAACCCCTTAAAGAACCGTCTTTTTGTCTAACGATGATGACTGATTCTGTAGCAAGATCATGGACAATATAATCTCCTGGTTCTTTTATTTGGACTTCCCTGCCCGCAATAAGCCAGACTTTTGTCCACATACTCTTCCATTCTTTTTGCATAAAGTCTTTTGAGAAATAGCGATCATTAGTTATTGGATCTCCTCTCAAATTATTGGGGTCTTTACCATCAATTACTGATGGATGCCTAAAAATTTTGTCCATTTCTTTCCCCTAAGAAATATATTTCTAATAATTTAGATAAAATTTTGTTTTTTAACAAATAAATTATTTGTCTTGAATGGTATCTAGCATCAATTATTAATGTATCTATCAATAAAATTATGAAATTGTTGGACACGATTTTCTTGTCCAGATAAGTAAGCCCCTTCAAAACCACTTGAATGAAAACCTAATTGTTGAGCGCTTGCTCTAACAAGGTCTTGGTCGGCCACATCACTTAAAGTTTCTTCACCAAAAATAACTACTTTTTTTTCGACCTCTTCCCATGGGACCATATCTTCTGGAGAAGGAACTAAATCCAAATCATTGGGCTTCAAAGCAAATCCCCAGTGATCATATATAGCTTTGTTTGGGTCAGTAGGATGAGGCTCTGTTCTTTGTAAAGATACAGCAGCAGAAGTATAAGTTATTGATGTTCCTGGAAAAATATTAAAATGGAAAGCATCTGTTAACCATGAATCTGGCAAATCTTCAAAATGTTTAAACCCTTTGCTTTCTCCAAGCTTTCTTTTTTGAGTTTGTAAACTTTGTCTGACTAAGTGAGCTTTTCCATCGAAATCTTTTGGATTTAAATCCCAATAAACTAGATCCGCTTCCAACTTATCATTCATTTTAAATGTTTTTGGGTTTCTTAAAGATGGTAAAGAGCCTTTCATTTTCATTAGATTATGACCTGTTTCATAAAGTTCAAAATCAGTATTTTTATAATCATCATCATAATAATCACCAATTTGAGGATGAGTTGAAGGTAAATGATATGATTCACAGAAATTATCTCTCAAAGCTTTCCAATTAAAAGGTACTTCGCAAACTTTATAATAAACTCTCTTTAATCCTTCGTTGTCATATTTATCTATATAATTAGTTACTTCTCCAAGAAAACCTTTTAAAGGAAAGCATTTTTTATCCATATTATACCATATGAAACCGCCATACTCTTCACATGGTATTTCTGATAATTTTACTTTTCCGCATGGATTTCCCTGCGGAAAGTCATCTTCATCTTGAGCATATATTAAATCCCCTGAGTAGTTAAATTTCCAACCATGATAAGTGCAGGTAAAATCCTTAACAAATCCTGAATCAACATGAATGAGTCTATTACCTCTATGTGGACAAACATTATGGAAGGCTTTTATTTTGTTATTTTTTTCCCTTACCATCAGGATTGATTCTCTTCCAATATTATGCGTAATAAAATCACCTTCTTTTTGTAATTCTTTGCTCCATCCACCAATATTCCAGACTTTAGGCCATAATTTTTTTAACTCTTTCTCCATAAAGTCTTTTGAGGTGTAGCGATCTCCAGTAATTTTTACTTCCTCATCATAAAATGCATTAGCTGATCCGCTTACATTGTTTGCTCTTTCTTTTTTAGGGTCTTTTTTCATAATATCCTTTATTTTTCTTTTCAGAAAATGCTGGTTAAAATTATTCTTCTAAATAATCATGTAAAATAGAAAATGTTCTTTTAGAAAAATACCATTCCCCATTTTGCTTAATAAACTCATCTAAATATTGTCCATGAATTTGAGATTTTTTACCTTCTGTATTCGTCCCAACCTCTAATGTATAAGTTGTACCTTCTGCTTTATCGCCAGAGATATTTAACGAGCCTAACTGAGCGGTAAAAACAATATATTGATAGTTTTCCATTGCCTCTTCCCATTTTTTAACTATTTCTTTTCTTCCTTCTACTTTTTCTAAACCAGGAAAATTTGGTACACTCCAAATAGCTTTTTCTGACCAAGTAGACCCCCAGTCATGAGAGTCTTTCCGTGTAACAGCATCCCCATAAACCATTATTAATTCATGGATAGATAATTTATCTTCGACAGAACCGTTAAATGTCATTATTTCCCCTTTTTTTATTTTATTTTGTTCTATTCTTAAAATTAATAGTAATAATTAATTATTTTCAATTATAATTTTACTTTTCAGCTTTTTTTGGCTAATTTTTTATAATTATATATCAAAAATATATTCCATCAATTATCCGAGGGAGGGTTTAAATGAATTATTTAAAGAATATTTATATATTTTTATTTGCTGTAGTTTTTGGATTTGTAGCTAATGCTCAAGATTCTAATACAAGTAATTTATCTTCATACATTGAAGAGATTGTTGTTACAGCACGTGCAACGGAGGAATCAATTAGAGATATTCCTGTTGCTATTACAGCTTATGGTGAAGAGGAGATGGAGAATCTTAACATTAATTCTCTAGATGATATCGCAGCATCTTCTGCATCACTTGAAATTAATCGTATTAACAGTGGCAGTGGAGTTCAGATTGCTATTAGAGGTATTGCATCTAGCCCAGGTAGTTTAGGAATTGAACAGTCAGTTGCTGTTATGATAGATGGTGTTTATTTCCCTCAAGGAAGAGTTATTAACGAAGGTTTGTTTGATACTAATCAAGTTGCTATTCTAAAAGGCCCTCAAGCACTTTATTTTGGTAAAAATGCTACCGCAGGTGCTGTTGCTATAGTGACTAATGATCCTGGAGATGAATTTGAGTTTATAGCAAGTGCCTCACACGAATTTGAATATGAATCAGATACATATGAATTTGTTGTTTCAGGCCCTATTAGTGATAATTGGGGTGCTCGTTTAGCTATTTATGAAAGTGAAATGGATAAAGGTTGGTTCAAAAATACTGCAACAGCAACAACTTATACTACTGTTGATGCTGCTAATGGATTTGCACCTACTGCCCATGAAAATCCTGAACCTACTACTAAATATTTTCCTGCAAGTGAAGATTCTTATCAAAGATTAACACTTAAAGGAGAGCTAGGAGAAAGAACAACTTTGAAACTTAAAGCAAGTCTTGCTGATAAAAAAATGGCCTCAGTAACTATGGCCGAGTTATTTGATTGTTATTTAGGTGATATTCCACAAATTAATACAGGAGGTGTTGCAAATCCTTTACCGACTGGAGGTGAGTGTAATAAAGATAGAGCCACAGGCTTTAATAATATTCCTACTGTACCTGCTGCCGCTTATGAATTAACAGGACAATTTGGTGGAGAACTTGGTGAGACATATGAATCTAAGATTTATACTGCAGATTTAACTCATGATTTTGATACAGCACAACTTAGAGCTATTTTAAATTCTCATGAACAAAATGTAGCTTGGGTTATCGATTGTGATTACAATTCAAACACAAGTTGTTTTGCTGGTGAGGTTAACGATTTTGAAAATTTATCATTAGAATTAAAACTTGTATCTACTGGCGGAGGCTCTCTTAATTGGGCTCTAGGCGGCTACTGGCAAGAGACAGAAAGATATTTTGCTCAGGAAGTTATTTTTGCTGGCGCAGAAAATTCTGCTGCAGATCCAACAAATAGGTTTGTTGCTTATGATAAAATATCAGAAACTGACGGTGAAACTTTCTCAGTTTATGGTGAATTAAGGTGGGATATAAATGACACTATGCAATTAACAGCTGGTGGTCGTTATATTGATGAATCTAAAGATTCATATTTTATCCAACCTTATGTTAACCCTGTTTTTGGTTTCTTATTTATTGAAGGAAGAACACTAGCTGCAGATCAATCATTTGATGATTTTGTTCCAGAAGTAACTTTCCGTTATCAGCCTTCAGATACACTTACCTACTTTTTAGCTTATAAAGAAGGGTGGAAGTCAGGTGGCTTTGATAATGGATCAATTGATAGTACTTTAAATTCAGATCCAATAGCAGATATTACATATCAGCCTGAACATGTTGAAGGTTTTGAAGCTGGTGTAAAAGCTCTTTTAAATGACGGAAGTCTTGAAGTAAATTTTGATATTTATGATTATACCTATGATGATCTTCAACTTAATTACTTTAATGCAGCTACATTTGCTTATAGAACCCTAAATGCTGAAGAATCTGAATCTAGAGGCCTAGAGCTACAAGTTGCTTATCTTCCTCCAAGTATTGAGGGTCTAAGATTAACAGCTGCTTATGGGTATAATGACTCAAATTATGTAAAATTTGTTGGTCCTTGTGCAGGTGGTCAAAAACCTTCAGAAGGTTGTAATGTTCCAGATGGCGGCCTTACACTACAAAATTTAAATGGTAGTAAAAAGGCTATAGCTCCTGAAAACAGAATGAACTTTGGGTTGAATTACAATACACCTTTAAGTAATGGTCTTGAGTTTGGTTTTAATGTAAATGTTAAACATTCCGACGAATACAGATTAAGTGATACTATTCCGGATATTTTTCAACCAAAATATACAGCTTGGGATGCTGGCATAAACTTATCATCTCCAAATAATGGTTGGAAATTAGCTTTAATAGGCAGAAATCTTGGTGATGAATATATCCAAACCTCTGGTTCTGATGCGCCTTCAACAGGCGGTGGTGCTGGTACTGAAGCTGGTTTTGCTGGTGATAGGTATGCATATATTAAACCAGGTAGAACTGTTGCATTAAAATTATCTTACCAAAGATAAATTTACTTAACATTAATAATAAAGGGCAGTTTTTAAACTGCCCTTTTTTATATTTTGTTTATTTTTTAAGAAATTATTCTTAAAATATTTTTATGATGATTAAGCTGTTTACAATTACAATATCATTACTCTTTTGCTGTAATGTTTATGCTTTAATTATTGATATATCTCCAAAAGTTGAAACAGAGCCAGTTTTTACAAGCGGCGATGCCGCTGATGACCCCGCTTTTTGGTATAACCCAAATAATCCAAATAAAAGCGTAATTTTTGGAACTGATAAAAAGGCAGGAGTTCACTCTTTTTCATTGGACGGTAAAAGGTTACAATTTATTCCATCAGGAAGAGTAAATAATATTGATAGTAGGAGCGGCTATAGTTTTGGGGCGAAAAAGTTTTCTATTTTAGCCGGTTCAAATGGCAGCAATAACTCAATAATCATATACTTAATAAATGAAGAAGGTTTTATAGATAATTTAAATAATAATGAAATCATAACTGGACTTGAAAGTGTATATGGACTTTGTATGTATAAAAGCCTCAAATCCAAATCAACTTATATTTTTGTAAGCGATATTGAAACTTTATCAATTTATCAATATAGGGTTCTTAATTTTTTTCCTCTTAAGACTCAAATGGTTAGACAAATTAAGACTTCAACAACTTCAGAAGGTTGTGTTGCAGATGATGAATCTGGAATATTATATTTTGCTCAAGAAGATAAAGATTCTGGTGTCTATTTTATAGATGCAGAACCTAATGATAATAAAGTAGAGACATTGGATAGAACTAGAAAATACAATGGTAATATTAATGGAGACACTGAAGGGCTTGCTTTATTAAATCACCCTAAAGGAAAATTACTTATTGCCTCTTCTCAAGGCTCCAGTAACTTTACTGTTTATAATGTAAGTCAGAATAAGGAATTTATAGGAAGCTTTTCCATTAATAAAAGTAAAAGAATTGATGGGGTATCACGAACAGATGGTATTGAAATATTTTATGGAAAAATAAACGAAAACTTTAGTGAAGGAATTTTCATTGCTCAAGATGACATGAATATGGATGAGTTTGAATTAGATGGAGTTTCCTTACAAGCTAAGAAAGTAAATCAGAATTTCAAATTAGTTAATATAAATAAAATTATTGAGAATTTTTTAGATTAAATATCAGTTAACTTTTTGGAGATTCCATTAACTCAATTAATACACCATCTGTGTTTTTTGGATGAATAAAGATAACAGGAGTACCATGGGCACCTATTCGCGGTTCATTTAGAACAGTTGCGCCTTTTTCCTCCATTTCCCTTTTAGCGATATTAATATCATCTACCTCAAAGCAGATATGATGTTGTCCACCTTTTGGATTCTTTTCAAGGAAATTAGTAATAGGAGAATCATCTCCTAAAGGTTCTATTAATTCGATTTGACTATTAGGAAGATTTACAAAGCAAAATCGTACACCCTGTGCAGGCATTTCTGCCGGCTCTGTTATGTCAATTATATCATAGAGATCTTTATAAGTTTTAGCTGCTTTTTCTATTGAAGGCACTGCAACTCCAACATGATTTAATGGTCCAACCATTTAATTCCTCCTATAAAATTATTTGTAAAAATTTTATTTTACATTAATCTCTTAAATCTAATTTATAAAATTTTTTTGTAAAACTATTAATTTACAATAAGGAAAATTAATTATGCTTAAAGTACATTTTGCTCCTAATTCAAGAGCCGGGAGGATAATTTGGCTTCTAGAAGAGTTATCTCTTCCATATGAAGTTAACAATATGGCTTTTCATCCAAAAGACCTTAAATCTGATGAGCATCGTAAAAGACACCCTTTGGGTAGAATACCAGTTCTTGATGACGGAGAAATAAGAATTTATGAATCAGGTGCTATTATAGAATATGTTTTAGAAAGGCATAAAAATGGGGGTTTAAAGCCTTCTGTTGAAGATGAAAGATATCCTGAGTATCTTCAATGGTTTCATTATTGTGAAGGGATGGTTATGCCTCCAATTAACACAATAGTTGTACAAACTATTCTACTACCTCCTGATAGAAGGGATGAAACTGTTTTAGGGCAAGCTCAAAGATTACTAACAAAATCCTTAGCCCCAGTTAATGAAACTTTAGAAGGAAAAGATTATCTAATAGGCGACTTTTCAGCAGCAGATTTAATGCTTGGTCATTCTTGTTTTATGGGCAATAGGATGGGTTGTGTACCTGATGAAATGGTTCATCTTAAACAATATGTTGAAAAAATTAGTAATCGTGAAGCTTTCAAAACTGCTATAGAGATGCAGTAAAGTAATTTAAATTCCTATGATTAAATTTTGGACAGTTAAGGTCATAAGATTTGTTACAATATTTTTTGTTTTCTCATTCTTTATTGGCGTTTATTTTTATCACGGCGGAAATATTCATGATCCCTCTCAAGTAGGGTATTCTTTTACACATAATTTTTTAAGTGATTTAGGAGGAATTGAATCTCACTCTGGTAATGATAATTTTATTTCTTCAATATTATTTAATTTATCTATGTTATTATTTTTTCTTTCGGGCATCTCTTTCTTATTTGTTCCCCTTTTATTTAAAGAAGATAAAATAACATTTGCTTCAGCCGTCATAGGATCTTTTTTTTTCTTTATAGGATCATGTTTTTTTGCTGGAGTAGGATTAACTCCTTATGATCTATATTTGGATCTTCATGTGTTTTTTGCACTAAATTCTTTTAGACTCTTGATACCAGCATCAATTCTATATTTAATTGTTTTCTTAAGGAGCCCTCTTGAAAAGAGATATTCAGTTGTAATAGCTATATTTCTTTTTTTAACAACATCTTATGTTTTTTATCAGTTACTTGGAGGAAATCCTTTGGAAAATAAAGATGTAATGATAAATCAAGCAATTATTCAGAAAATTATAGTTTTTTTATCCGTTATTTCTATGTTTTCGCTTAGTTATGGTTTTTCGAAAAGGATTGAACAACTTAAACTGTCTTAATTATTGCAATTAAATTGCATTAACAGACAAGCAATATTTTTCTATGTTATAAGCCCTTCTATAAGAAGAATAGGAGCAACAAATGGAAGAACTTGATGAAGGTATTGTCTGTGATATTCTAAATGAGATCATGGAGTACGAATTAGCTGGGGTGGTAAGATATACACATTCCTCTTTAATGGTTTCGGGCCCAAATCGGATACCAATAGTTGAGTTTTTACAGGCCCAAGCAAATGAATCTTTAGCTCATGCTCAGCAAGCAGGCGAATTACTAACAGGTCTTGATGGTCATCCAAGTCAGAAAATCTCTAGAATTGAAGAGAGCAACCAACATTCCATTGAAGCTATATTGAAAGAAAGCCTAGAACATGAAGAGCATGCATTAGGTTTATATAAAAAACTTCTTGAAAATGTTGAAAATGCTTCAATTTATCTAGAAGAATACGCTCGAACTATGATTGGACAAGAAGAGCAGCATTCTCTTGAACTAAAGAAAATGCTTAAAGATTATTCTTAACAAGAATTTTGTTTACTTACTTTTTTTGACAGGTATTAATTTTCTACATATACTCTTCAAAAAAACGGGGAAGATAGCTATGAGCGAACAAAAAGAAACTTTTAATCCTGAATATAATCCACTTGGGGCAGAGGGGTCTATAGATACCAATGCGATGCCATGGATTCCTATGAAGGATGTTACAGGTCTATATGTAAAACCTATTAGGGTAAGCCCTGAAAGTGGAATGTTTTCCATTATTTTTAAATTAGACGAAGGATGTTCATTTCCAAGTTCAATTTATTTAGGGGGTATGGATTTATTGGTTTTATCTGGACAGCTTAGTTATGTTCAGGAGGAAAAGGAAAGTGTTTTAGCTCCTGGAACATGGGGTTTTATTTCAGCAAACTCTAAAGTAAATTCAATTACAGCTAATGAAGAAGCTGAAGTTCTGGCTAATTTTTATAGTGCAGTTGTTTTCTTAAAAGATGATGGATCTCTTAAAACGATTTTAACTGGTAATGATTTAATGCAACTTGCTAAAGAAAAAAACATCTCTCTTGTCCCTAACTCATCTACTGAATGTTGGGAAAGGGGGCCTCAAACTTATGACGGTCCTGGCGAGCCTCTAGCTATTGCATCTTCTAATGCTGCAACATTAGTGGATTCAGATGTTGGATCTGTATTGTCATCGGAAATATCGCACCCTCATTTTGTTGATACACGAGATGTACCTTGGTTTACAATGCCCACTATGCCAGATGTAGGGTTAAAACTTTTACGTGTAAGTGAAGAAACGGGTTTTGTATCTATGATAGTAAGGCACAATGGTGTTGCTCTTCCTCATACGCATATAGGTGCAAGTGATTTCTTAGTTTTAAGTGGAGCATTGGGTGTTCGTGCTGGACCTCCGGAAGGTTATGGACCTGGAATGTGGTTTTATGAACCTGCTGGAGCTAGACATGAAGAGACGCAAAGGGTAACTGATGAAGACCTTATTTACACTGCAAATATTTATGGGCCTTTGGTTTTTGATTCAGGCCCCGGTACACCTGTGGAGGCAGTTGTCTCTTGGTTAGATTATAAAACCATGGCAGAAGAAGGCGGAATTAAACTTGTCCCGAATTCTAATTCTAATGATAAAACTTTACTTGCATGGGCTCCTTTAGAAGCAAAATAAATTCAAAATATAAAGTTGTTGATCTTTTTTGTGGCGTAGGTGGTTTAACACTTGGGTTTAATAATACAAAAAGATTCCAAACAATTTTTGCTAATGATGTTGATATTGATATGTGTCATGCATACTCAATAAACTTTCCAGATACTGAAATAAAATCTGAAACAATTAGCTCTATCAATTTTGATGAAATTTCTGAAAAGCAGGAAATTGATGTTGTAATTGGAGGACCTCCCTGTCAGGCATATTCAACTTCCGGAAAAAGATCTTTAAGTGATCCTAGGGCAAACCTTTTTAAGGAATATTTTAGAGCCATTAAATCTCTTAATCCTAATATTTTTGTTTATGAAAATGTTAAAGGTATATTTTCTTTTAAAAAAGGAAAATTAGTAGGTGAAATAAAGGAATTATTTTCTTCTATTGGCTATGATTTAAGTATTAACCTTATAAATGCTGCAGATTATGGAGTT
>JAZAJI010000037.1:0-5943 GCA_036230365.1 Pseudomonadota bacterium | reverse complement strand
AATGATCCTATTATTCTATTAAATTGTTTTCTTTCTAATGAATACTCAACCGCTTTATCAAGCATATCTTGAGAAGTTCCAAGTAGATCTGCAGCAAGAACAACTCGACCAGCATCAATAACTTTAGTAATTAAATCTTTTCCACCTGATATTTTTTCAGCAGCACACGAATGAAAAATTAATTCAGTCATTGCTCTTGTGCTATCAATAGTTGGCAATAAAGATAATTCAACTTTCTCATTTTTAGCATCTACTAGGTACACATCATTATCAACCGCAGTAATAATGATATCAGGATCAGCTTCTCCATCTAAAGCAAAGATACTAGTTCCAGAAATTTTACCTTCATCAATTGTCAAACCGATATCATTTCTTTTACCTGCTACCTCATTAAAAGCAACACAGGCCGTAGCCTCTCCACTAGCTATCAATGGAAGCCACTTTTCTGCTAAATCTTTATTCTCCTCACCACCAAGGCTAATAGGCGCCATAACTGAGTTTCCAACCCATAAAGCTGGAGCAGCAAATTTTCCTATTTGCTCTGAAACCAGCGAAGCCTCAAGTACTCCAAGACCAGATCCACCATAAGTTTCGTCTATTAAGAGACCTCTAAGTCCCATATTAGAAAATTCTTTATTAACAGTTTCTCTAAAATTATTATCGCCTGCCGCTTGTGCTCTGAGATTATCAATATTGCATAAGGAATCTAGCATCTTACCAACACTATCAATTAATATTTCCTGTTCTTCTGATAGAGAGAATTCCATTATTTCTTTCCTTCAATCATTGGTTTAGGTTCTCTTGGCATCCCCAATCCAATTTCACTAATAATATTTTTCTGGATTTGTGCGGTTCCTCCACCAATAATTAAACCTAAATCAAACATATATCGCCACTGCCATCTACCTGAATCATGATCATGATTACTTTTCCCATAAATGGTTCCCAATTCTCCTAAAAGATCAATGGCAAAGCCTGCTAAGTCATGATTCAACTGACATCCATTTAACTTAACAATTAATTTAGACATTTTTGCATCCAAACCTTTGTGAGAAGCTGTTAAAGATCTAAGGCTATTATAAGACATACTCATTACTCTAGCTTGTAAGCGCATCAAGCGATCCAAATGAACTGGATTATCGATTAATTTTTCACCATCCATAGTTTCGTTTTGCATTAAATCAATAATCTCTTCGAGCCTAGTAGAAGCCTGATTTGGATCTCCTAACATGCCTCTTTCATGAGTAAGAGTTGCATTAGCAACCATCCATCCTTCACCCCTATTTCCAACTATATTTGATTTAGGAACTCGTACATCCGTAAAAAAAACTTCATTAAATTCTGCATGACCAGTCATAGTCATTAATGGTCGGACATCTATACCCGGGGTTTTCATATCAATTATTATGTATGAAATACCTTTATGTTTTGGCGCATCCGGCTCAGTTCTAACTAAACAGAACATCATATCCGCAAATTGAGCACTTGAGGTCCAAATTTTTTGACCATTTATTATAAAATCATCTCCATCATCAACACCTTTTGTCTGTAAAGAAGCTAGATCAGATCCAGAACCCGGCTCAGAATATCCCTGACACCAAATAATTTCGCCCTTAATAGTTGTTTCAATCCATAATTTTTTTTGTTCTTCAGTACCTAACTCTAACAATGTAGGCACAAACATTGATATACCTTGGTTAGCCATTCCTAACGGTATTTTTGCTTGAGTAAACTCTTCTGCAATAATTCGTGATTTTAGAACATCCGGTTTAGCTCCATAACCACCATATTCTTGAGGTATTGTTCTGGCTGCATAACCATTTTTTATTAATTTATCTTGCCATTCTAACTCTTCATTATTAGGTCTAGCGGGGTTTCTAGCTTTTCCTGACATTTGATTATTTTCTGACAAAAAGGATTTAACTTCCTCTCTAAAACTAACATATTCTGGTCCAGGTTTAAGATCCATTAGTGCCTCCAGTTAAAAATTTAAAAAAATTATTTTGATCATATTGTTATTAAGAATAAAGTCACTATATATATAGTAATTCAAAATAAGAGGATAAGAAATTGAAAACTTATTTAAAGAATAATTTTTTTTTAATCATTAGTGCTATAATTATAATAGCTTCAGGAGGTACAGTAGCTATGGAAAATGAAAGGAATGCATTCTCATTTGATTTTGAATCAATAGAAGGTAACCCTATGCCTTTTAGTGATTTTAAAGGTAAGGCTTTATTAGTTGTCAATACAGCTTCTCAATGTGGTTTTACCTATCAATATGAAGGTTTACAGAATGTATGGGATGAATACAAAGATGAAGGTCTTGTTGTTATTGGCATTCCTTCAAACAACTTTGGAGCTCAAGAACCCGGCCAAGAAGGTGAAGTTAAAGAGTTTTGTGAAACTACATTTGGAATCAATTTTCCTATGACATCAAAAGAGGATGTTAAAGGCGAAAATGCTCATCCTTTTTATCAATGGCTTAAATCAGAATATGGTAAAACTCCAAAATGGAATTTTCATAAATATTTAATTACACCTGATGGTGCCCTTGCAAAATCATTTCTTTCAACAACCAAACCTCAATCAAATAAAGTAAAAAAAGCAATCGAGAATGTTCTGCCAAAAAATAGTTAAATATTTTTTATTATTTTTTATTATCTTTCTGACTATTTCCACGCTTCCTATTAAAGCAGAAATAATGATAGAGGATGAATGGGCGAGAGTTATGCCTAGTGGCTCAGGGTCTGTTTATATGAAAATATTAAACAATAGTGATTTAGGCGATAAATTAGTATCTGCATCATCAGATAAAGCAAAAATGGTAATGATACATCGAAGCGTTAGGGATGGAGATATTGTTAAGATGATACACATTCATGATGGTATAGAAATACCAGGTAATAGTTCTATAAGTTTAAAGCCAGGTGATTATCATTTAATGTTGATGAATATAGATAATACTTTTTCTTTAGGTGACAAAATTAATATTAAGCTTAACTTTGAAAAACAGGGAGTAGTTGAAATATTTCCAATAACAAAACTAAGACCACCTATGATGCATAAACATGAATAAAAAAAGGCCATACAAAAAATGTACGGCCCTTTAATAAAATATTTTTTAACTAATTAAGCAGCAGTGTATCCAAGAATAGCTTTAGTTTCTAAAAACTCTTCAAAACCAAATTCTCCCCATTCTCTGCCATTTCCTGATTGTTTATACCCACCAAAAGGTGCTGTAAAGTCAGGACCAGCTCCATTAACATGAACATTACCTGATCTTATTCTTTCAGCAACTTTTTGTGCTCTTTCCTGACTTCCTGATACATAACCTGATAAACCATATTCAGTATCATTAGCAATTGAAACTGCATCTTCGTCATCTTTATATGGAAGTATAGATAAAACAGGCCCAAAGACTTCTTCCTGAGCAATAGTCATATCATTTTTTACATCAGCAAAAACTGTTGGCTTTACAAAATAACCTGCGTTTAGTCCTTCTGGTTTTCCTGGTCCACCTGCAACGAGTGTGGCTCCTTCTTCAATGCCTTTTTCAATAAGACCTTGAATTTTATCAAATTGAACTTCACTAACTACAGGACCAATTCCTCCAGCAGCAACATCAACAGGATTACCGACTATTGTATTTTCTGCAGTTTCTTTTGCTATAGCTATCGCTTCATCTTGTCTATCTGCTGGCACCAACATTCTTGTTGGAGCGTTACATGATTGACCAGAATTCATAAAGCAACTAGTAACACCGCCTGCGATAGCAGATCCAAAATCTGCATCATCAAGAATAATATTAGCAGATTTTCCACCTAATTCTTGAGCTACCCTTTTTACTGTATCAGCAGAAGCTCTTGCAACTGCTATACCTGCTCTAGTAGATCCTGTAAAAGACATCATATCAATATCTCTGTGGGCTGACATAGCTTCACCAACAGTAGGTCCATCACCATTAACAAGGTTAAAGACACCCGCTGGGACTCCGGCTTCATCAAGAATTTCTGCAAATAAGATAGCATTTAAAGGAGCAATTTCTGATGGCTTTAAAACCATTGTACAACCAGCAGCAAGCGCTGGGGCAACCTTACATGTTATTTGGTTAATAGGCCAATTCCAAGGAGTTATAAAACCACATACACCAACAGCTTCTTTTCTAATTCGTGTATTACCTCGGTCTTCTTCAAATTCATAATTTTTAAGAATTTCTAGAAAAGTACCTAAATGGCCTGCTCCTGTAGCTGCTTGTGCAGCCTTAGAAAGCCATAATGGAGCACCCATCTCTGAAGATATAGTTTCTGCAATCTCATCATATCTCGTTTGGTAAACTTCTAAAATTTTACCAATTAGTTCAATTCTTTCCTCTTTACTTGTCTGAGAGAAACTATCAAAAGAAGATTTAGCTGCAGCAACAGCATTATTTAAATCTTCTTCATTCCCTAATGCAATACGGCCAATAGCTTCTTCAGTAGCTGGATTTATTACATCAAAATGTTTTGGATCAACAGGATCAACCCATTCTCCATTAATATAAAACTTAAGACATTCTTTCATTGTCTCCTCCTTAATAATCAACTCTTTATTACAGCATAATTAGAAAATACGAACAATATCTTTTACAATTATTTAATAATTATTTATAGTTTGTAAAATTATTAAGGGGAATAAAATGGCACAACCATATCCAGAAGAAGATCATTTAAAAGGAAATTTTGCTCCAATAAGAATGGAGAGCAATATTGATGATGTTATAATTGAAGGTGAAATTCCAAAAGAGATAAATGGGACTTATTATAGAAATGGACCTGACCCAAAATTCCCTCCTAGAGGCGGAAATTCTCATTGGTTTGGTGGTGATGGAATGATTCATGCCTTTCATATAAAAGATGGAAAAGTTTCATATCTAAACCGCTGGATGAAAACAGTAAAGTGGCTAAAAGAACATGAAGAGCAAAAAGCTCTATGGTCAAGTGGTATGGATGTTATGAATAATGACCCTTCAGTTTCGAATATTGAAACAGATGGTCTTGCAAATACAGCTATTGTTTCACATGCAGGAAAAATATTTGCTCTGGAAGAAGCACACGCTCCTTTTGAGTTTGATCCAATGACTTTAGATTCAATTGGGTCTCATACTTTTGATAATAAATTAGAGGGCCCTGTAACAGCTCATCCAAAAGTAGATCCAATAACTGGTGAATTATTATTCTTTGCTTATATGGCTGATGGGTTTTTTACAGACACAATTAGATTTACTGCAGTTTCAAAGGAAGGACAAATAACAAAATCTGAAAAAATTAAAGCTCCTTTCCCTTCTATGGTTCATGATTTCTTTGCTACAGAGAATTATATTATTATACCTGTCTTTCCTTTAACGGGAGATTTTGAACGAGCTTTAAATGGTCAACCTCCATTTGCATGGGAACCTGAAAAAGGAAGTCATATTTGCATACTTCCAAGAAATGGAACTGCTGAAGATGCTAAATGGATTGAAATTGATCCTTCATTTGTTTTTCATTACATGAATGCTTATGAAGATAACGGTTCTATCATTTGTGATTTAATGGAATTTGGTGTTCCTCCTCTTTTTCCATATGTTGATGGCACAATGCCACCTCAAAAAGATGCGGAAGCTAAACTTGTAAGATGGCAAATTGATTTAAATAAATCAAAAGTTGAGAAAACCGTGTTAGATGATCTGACGGGAGAATTTCCTAGAATTGATGATAGATTTGCCCTACAAAAGCATTCCCACGGATTTTATGCTGGGTCTATCGGAAAACATCCTCAAGGAATGTCATTAAATTCTGTTGTCCATTATGATTTTACTACGAATAAAAGAGAAGCTTACACAACAAAAGATGGTGGAGCAGTTGGTGAACCAGTCTTTATTCCAAAGTCTAAAGAAAGTAAAGATGGCGAAGGATGGTTAGT
>JAZAJI010000036.1:0-7871 GCA_036230365.1 Pseudomonadota bacterium | reverse complement strand
ACCTTAACTGTGGTCATTCCTAATTCTCTGGCTGGCTTTAAGTTAATTCCTAAGTCATCTAGATAAATACAATCACTTGGATTAACATTTAAGGCATTACATGACATCTTATAAATCTCAGGGTTTGGTTTTCTGATTCCAACTTTCGAAGATTCAATAATGTGATCGAACAAAAGCATAGCTTCCTTTGATGCAACGGCATTAGAATCTTCTCTAATATCTTTTTCTAATGGCTTAACATTGTTAGTAATACATCCAAGTTTATATGCTCCTTTTAACTCTTTTAGGAATTCAACCATATTATCTCTAATTGAGCCTGATAAAAGTTTAATAATTTCTTTCCCTTTAACATCATATCCTTTAGCCTTGGCTTCTTGATAAAAAAGTTCATCAAATTCTTCTATACTAACTAAATTACTTTCAAATTTTGCCCATGCATTTTCATCAGGATTTTCAGAATTAATATTGCGTATAAGATCAAGCGGAAGATCATTTTTTTTTTCAAAATCATTAAATGCTTCAAAAGGACTTGAAGTAATTACTCCCCCAAAATCCCATATAATTGCTTTATAATTCATAGTCATATATCCTTTATTAAAGTAGTTTAAAAAAAACTAAAAATAATTTAAATCAATGGAGCTATATAATGAAGAGTGAACCCATAAATTCAAATAATGATGAGGTTTTATATTCTGAAATAGATAATATTGCCATATTAACTTTAAACAGACCTGATAAATTAAACGCTTATAATGAAAATATTTATTACGGCTTAAAAGAAGGCATTAATAGGATAAATTTAAACGATAAGATTAATGCAATTATAATAACTGGTGCTGGAAGGGGATTTTGTGCTGGCGCAGATATGGATAACCTTAAGAATACCTCAAAAGGCAAGACAATAACTCCCAAACCTCAGGAATCTGATGAACTACCTTTGGAAAAGCTTGGGCCAAAAATAGAAGAGCATTATAAAACACGTTTCGGTTTTATGGCTATGTGTAGAAAGCCAATAATTGCAGCAATAAATGGTCCTTGCGCTGGTATAGGGCTTGTCATGACCTTATTCTGTGATTTAAGATTTGCATCAGAAGGATCTAAATTTACCACTGCATTTGCTAAAAGAGGATTAATAGCTGAACATGGTATTAGTTGGATATTGCCAAGATTAATTGGTCACGCTCACTCAATGGATATCTTGTTTACAGGAAGAGTTTTCCTTGCTGAAGAAGCAGAAAAAATTGGTTTAGTGAATAAATGTTTCAAAAAAGAAACATTTATGGATTCAACCCTTGAATATGTAAAAATGTTAGCCGATACTTCATCACCTCGATCAGTCGCTGTAATGAAAGCTCAAATATATAAAGCACTTTTTCAAGATCTTAATGAAGCAGCATCAATTGGCGATCATGAAATGCAAGAAAGCTTCGCATCAGAAGATTTCAAAGAAGGTGTAAATCACTTTATTGAAAAAAGAGCCCCAAAATTTACTGGTAAATAAAAAACGAGATTAATTATTATGAAAATTTTTCTTTATATAATTTTATCTATTTACTTATCTATTTATACATCAAATCTTTTTGCTGAAAGAAGTATTGATTACTATGTAAATATTGGAGGAATCCAAATTGCAGATGTTAATTTTATAATAAAATCTAAAGAAGAAGTTTGGCTGTTAAAGTCAAAAGTTGAGGCTGCCGGTATCGTCGATGTTTTTATTAAATTTACTTCATTATCTAAAAGTTCAGGAAAAATTATTGGTAATTCATTAGTGCCAGAGAATTATAATTTCTCATATGAAACCGATCGAGGCGGTTTTAGAAAAGGAGAAATAAATTATATAAATAGAATTCCAGTAGAATTAAAAGCTGAGCCAGATTACGAAGAAAATGAAAAACCATCTAAAGAATTTATGAGAACATATGGAGAGAATACTAATGACCCTTATAGTGCATTACTAATTCATGGGTCATATAATGATCCCTGTAAGTTTATATCTCATGGTTTTGATGGGATTAGAGCCTTTAAAACAAGATTTGTAAAACCCGGAAAAGAAGTAAATATAAAAATCGGAAATGAAAAATATGATTCTATCAAATGTATAGGCTACTTCGATCCAATAATAGGTTACAAAGAAAGTGATTTTCTTGACCAAGTTTCCAAACCGGGATCAGTTAAATATTGGTATAAATTCTTAGAAGAAGAAAATTTATGGTTACCAGTTAAAGTAATTATTGAAACTCCTTTAGGCGGATTTGTTATGAAGGCAAAAAGCTTATGATTTTATCCTTTATAATTAAGAAATAAAATGGAATCTATCCCAGAAATATCAATTAAAGATTTTACAAAAAGGAAAAGTTCAATTGCAAAAGAAATTCTGCAAGCATGCGAAGAAGTCGGTTTCTTCTCTATTACTGATCATGACCTTAATGCAGAATTAATAAGAAAAGCCTTAGAATTATCTAATATGTTTTTCAAACTTCCTAATGAAGTTAAATTAAAATATTTTATTAAAGAAGGGGCAGGACAAAGAGGTTATACACCTTACGGGATAGAAACTGCCAAAGATTCTGTTTTTCCTGATCAAAAAGAATTTTGGCACCATGGTAGATCTCATTGGGATAAAAAATTTGATAAAGTTATGCCAAAAAACCTTTTGATTAGTGAAATTAATGAAATGAATGATTCTTTAAATAAACTTTATAGTGAACTAGAAAAATTAGGTCAGAAAATTCTTTCAGCAATAGCTATTTCTTTAAACCTAAAAAATAATTGGTTTGATGATAAAATAAATAATGGAAATTCTATTCTACGCTTAATTCATTATCCAAAATTAAACAAAAATGATAAAGGGCTAAGAGCTGAAGCCCATGAAGATATTAATTTAATTACTTTGCTCTTAGGTACTGAGCAAGAAGGCTTAGAAGCCCTTAATAAAAATAATGAATGGATACCAGTAAAAGTAAACTCTGAAAAAATTGTCTGTAATGTTGGTGATATGCTTGAAAGGCTAACAAATGATAAATTAAAATCTACAACTCATAGAGTAAACAATCCAGTAAAGTCTAAAATGAATGAATCAAGATTCTCAATGCCCTTCTTTTTACACCTTAACCCTGATTATTTAATAGAAACTCTTTCAAATTGTATTAATGATAAAACTCCAAATAAATATATTGAGCCTATAACTGCAGACGATTTCTTAAAAATTAGACTTAAAGAAATTAATTTAAATTAAAGACAAAATTTCTTCCAGTTTTCTTTTGCTTTTACCAAAAACCCTTACTTTCTTTATCTGATCAAGATTTGATAAATCATTACCAACAACTACAATAGCAATCATCCCCATACTTTTGTGTGGTGTGCATTGGTAAAAATAAATTCCGGGTGTTTCAAATGTATAAGAAAATTCTTTATTTATTCTGCTTTTATTTGGTAATTCTACAGAATTAGGTCCTAAAACAAATTCAACATTATGGCCTTTATCTTTTGGAGTCCAATTAATGGTATCTCCAACTTGAACCCTGGCAACATCTACTGAATAAACCATACTTTGTTTATCTGCCGCTCTAACATTTAACATTTCAATTGTAATGTTTTCTGCAAAGAGAGGACTACTAAAAAATAATAAAAATATAATAATTGTCTTAAGCATTTTTAATCCTTTTATAGAAAAATTTACTAATTTGCATATTTGAATAATTAAGGGGTAAACAATAGTAAATGTGACATTTTATCATCAATTAAATAAAAATGTTGTAAAATTGAAACACTATTGATAATTTTTAGATATATTCACCAAAGTATCGCTCAAAATTTTTAATATTTTTATTGAATTAAAGATTTCGACCTATATTCTTTAGCTCATCTAAATAATAATAAATATATTTGCGATAAAGCGTAAATGAGGGAGGCTTAACTAAATGCTTAAAAAAACTTTATCTATGGCTATTACAGCTATTTTGGTGCCTATATTCTTTGTAGGTATTGTTAATTCACAAACACTTGAAAGAGGCGGAATAGAAGAAATCATTGTTACCGCGCAAAAAACAGATGAGAACATTCAAGATGTTCCTATCGCTGTTTCTGCGTTTAGTACAGAAAGTCTAGAATTACAACAAATCGAAACTTTCGGCGATCTCCAATTTAATGCTCCAAATATTACTTTTACAAAAAGTAACTTTACTGGTGCTAACATGACTATCAGAGGCGTTAACTCTGGAACGGTTGCAGCATCAGGTGATGGCGGGGTTGCATTCCATGTAAACTCTGTTCCTGTACCGACAAGAGTGTTTGAAACAGAATACTATGATCTTGAATCTGTTGAAATACTAAGAGGTCCTCAAGGAACTCTTTATGGCGCAAACTCTACTGGTGGTGTTGTGAATATGAAATTTGCTAGACCTACTGAAGAATTTGAAGGTTCAGTAGATCTTGAAATTGCTGATTATAACCATAGAAGATTAAAAGGTGTAATCAATATGCCTATTGCTGATAGCGTGTCTTTGCGTGTTGCAGGTATGATGTTAGAAAGAGATGGTTTCACAGAAAATCAATTCCCAGGTAAAGAAGGTGAAGATATTGATGGAAGAGATATTACTTCTTGGCGTATGACTTTAGCTGCTGAATTAAGTGAAAATACTACAGCAACATTTACCTATTATAATTTTGAAGAAGATGACAACAGAGCACGTATTGGAAAACAAATGTGTGCTGAAACAGAAACTCCTGTTTATGGTTGTAATCCTTTTAAAATTCGTTATGGCCAACCTAAAGGCGCATCAGATCTTTCAGGTGTATGGGGAGCTATCGCTGGGTTAAATACATGGAGTCCTTTAGATTATGCTGCAGGAAATTTAAGTCGTTCTCAAGATTTAAGAGAAACATATCAAAATATCGATCCAGTTTATAAAGCTTCAGAAGATACATATATTTTAGAAGTTGAAAGTGGTGTTATTGAAAACTATACTATTAATTTCCGTGCAGCTTATTCTAAATCAAGCGTCTTCTCTCAACAAGATTATTACAATACAGACGGAAGTCAAAAATATGCAAAATTAGGTGAAAATGCTGGAAATCCGCTCCTACCTCCTGGTAATGCGGCATTCCCAGATGGTATCGTTCCTGTTTCTGGTTATACAGAAAGTATGTGCGGCATCTTCTGTAATGCAATTTCAGGATATTATGATTTTGCGATGGCATATGATACTTCTGCTGCAGATAGTGAATTTAAATTTGCTGAAATATCAGTATCTTCTGATTTAGAAGGTCCTATTAATTTCTTAGCAGGTGTTAATTTTACTGAATTTGAAAATAGCTCAATTTATGATGTGTATTGGACGACTGCAGAAGCAGCGGCCTTATCTCCTTTATTAGGACCAAGACTATATCCTTCACATTATCGTAACCAAACTGATCCATATGAACTTGAAAGAAAAGGTTTATATACCCAAGTTTATTATGATGCGACAGATGATCTTAGAATAACAATTGGCGCTCGTTGGAATGAATCTGAAAAATCAGTTAAAGATAGACAAAATCTAGTAAACTCAATCATTCTTGCTGGTGGTACTAGAGTCGGAGACCCAGTAACACTTGGTGTTCGTACAACTGATCCTGCAATTGGACTCGTTCTTACAGGTCAAGGAGCTCCTACTTTACCATTAATACCTGGTCTTGGAGAGCAAAGAGACTTATTGGGTGTGCCTACTAGTTTCACTGAAGAAGAAGTAACTGGAAAAATTGGTTTTGATTGGAGTCCTGACTTAGCTGGAACTGATTCTACATTAATATACGGAACATTTTCTCGTGGTTATCGACCTGGTGCGTTTAATCCTCCAATCGATCCTACTTTATTTAGTAATGTTCCTCAAACAACAGATCCTGAGTTTATTGATGCTTATGAAATTGGTATGAAGAATGTTTTACTTGATAATTCATTAGTAGCAAACTTAACAGCTTTCTTCTATGACTATCAAGGTCTTCAAGTTTCAAAAATTATTGCTCGTACATCTGTGAATGAAAATATCGATGCTGAAATGCAAGGACTTGAAGCTGAATTCTTCTGGTCACCTGCTGCTGTTCCTGGTCTTAGACTTGATCTTCAAGTGTCTTTACTGGAAACCGAAATTGCTAATGGTGTTACCTCAGTTAACCCACTAGATAAAATTAGTAAGGTTAAAGGTGATACTGAAGGTTGGTTAATGAAAGACTATGGAAGTGGTGCTACTTGCGGATTTAAGAAGCAAGATCTATTTATAGGTATTGGCGCTGGAGCATTAAATCTTAACCCAGCTGCTGGTGCACTTGACATGATTGCAGCTCCAAAAACTCTTTCACCTTCAGCAGGTCCAGGTAGTAACTTTGACTCATCTGATCCAACTGGATTGGTAAGTCCTATCGCACAAATTGGTGCGGGAGCTTTACCAACAATAGCTAATTGTGCATCTATCCAAGCAAAATTAGCTGGTTTAAAAGCTGCTGGTGTTCCAGGCGTTTATGGTGATTACTGGGAACCAGTATATGACCTAAGTGGTAACGAGTTAGTTCAGTCTCCTGCTACAACAGTTCATTTTGGTGCAGAATATACAGCTGACTTTGCAAACGCTGATCTTCAAATTGTATCAAGAATTGATTACTACTGGCAGGATGATATGTTCTCAAGAATATATAATAATCCAAGAGATATTATTGAAGCATGGGATGTGTTAAACGCACAAATCATTATTCAATCAACTGTAAATCCTTGGTATGTTAGAATTTGGGGACAAAATCTTATGGATGATGACAATATTACAGGTCATTACTTCACAGCTGAAGCCTCAGGTGGATTTAGGAATGATTTCTTAGTTGATCCACAAATGATTGGTATTAGCTTTGGAGCAAGATTCTAAAGATTAATAACCTTAATTAATTAAAAGCGCGGTTTATCCGCGCTTTTTTTTATCCACATATAAATATCTATTTATAATATTAATTTTATGTATTTATTGAATAAATTGTTTTTAGCTGTATTCTATTATTACCTAAAATAAAAAAGTAATAATTGCGATAAAATGTAAATGTGGGGAGATCATAAATGTTAAAACAAACTATTTCTATAGCTATAACAGCTATTCTAATACCAATTTTATTCAATGGAGCTGTTAATTCTCAAGTTCTTGAAAGAGAAGGAATTGAGGAAATTATTGTTACAGCTCAAAAAACTGAACAGAATATCCAAGATGTTCCGATTGCGGTTACAGCTTTTGATGCTGGAAGTCTAGAATTACAACAAATTGAAACTTTTGGTGATATTCAATTCAATGCGCCAAATATTACCTTTACAAAGGGTAACTTTACTGGATCTAACTTTGTCATTCGTGGAGTTAACTCTTATACCGTTGCAGCATCAGGTGACAGTGGTGTGGCTTTCCACATAAATGAAGTTCCTGTACCTACAAGAATATTCGAAACGGAATATTATGATCTAGAACGTGTTGAAATTTTAAGAGGTCCGCAAGGAACCCTTTATGGAGCAAACTCTACTGGTGGTAGTGTCAACATGCTCTTTGCATCTCCAACAGATGAGTTTGAAAGTTCTGTTGAATTAGAAATTGCTGATTATGATCACAGAAAATTGAAGGCCATGGTTAATATGCCTATTGCTGATGGCTTATCAATGAGAGTCGCTGGACTTATGCTTGAGAGAAATGGTTTTTCTGAAAACCTCTTCCCTGGTAAAGAGGGTCAAGACCTCGATGGACGGGATATCACATCATGGCGTTTCACTCTTCAAGGAGAATTAAGTGATAATACGACAGCCAAATTTACTTATTGGAATTTTGAAGAGGATGATAATCGTTCCCGTATCGGTCGACAAATGTGTAAAT
>JAZAJI010000035.1:0-5213 GCA_036230365.1 Pseudomonadota bacterium | reverse complement strand
GAACAACCATACCCATAACATTATCGCCAACTTTTATACCAGTCTCGACCCCTTCACCAACTTGATCAACAACACCAGCAATATCCATTCCTGGAACGCAAGGTAAAACAAAATCTTTTTGAAATTGCGCTACCAATCCACTTCTTGAAACAATGTCTGTTGGATTAACTGCTGAAGCATAGTTTCGAATTCGTATCTCACCTGAACCAGGATAAACCTCTGGGACTTCTATAACCTCAAGAACCTCAGGCCCTCCAAAATTTTTAAATCCTACTGCTTTCATTTTTTCCTCTCTGTATCAAATAATATTAAACTCTAAAGCATTTATGCGCTTTTAGCATTGCTTATAAATTTTTTTTGACTTCCCAAATTAAATACCGGACGCGTTACCGAGTAAGCCCAATAGAAAAATAAAAATTGTAACGCAAGACGAAAATAAAGCATTCCAACTGGAATATCTGGAAATGCTTCTGGAGTAATAGCCATATAAATATTAGCTGGATAAACGGCAATTAGCAGAGCAACTAACCCCCATCCCGCTATTTTACGAAAGCGAGGAATTAAAACACCAACACCGCCAACTATTTCAAAAAAACCACTTATATATACTGCCTCTTCATGCAATGGAAATGATGGGGGCATAATAGATAAATAAAAATCTGGATTAATGAAATGATCTATACCAAAATTAATAAAAAAAGCAGCTAGTCCAAACAAAACTAACTTCTTCCAAAAACCTGAGGGTAATTTGAGTGCAGTTGAAATATTAGACAACATATTCATTCTTATAAATTCGTCCTTTAAAGTTATGTTAACAAGTTTGATATAAAATAGTCTATAATTCTAGAAATAATAAAATATATCTATATTAGGAGGAAATATGAATAAATTAGAAAAATGGTTTGAAGTTATGAAATCAAAAAATCTAGATGAATTAGATAACTTGCTTTCCGATGATGTTATATTTTACTCGCCAGTCGTATTTACCCCTCAAAAAGGAAAAGAGCTCACAAAAATGTATTTGATGGCAGCAGGAGGTGTGTTCGGAGAGAATAAAAAAAAAGACGCAGATTCAACCTCAAAAGATGATAAATCAAAATTTAAATACATAAAAGAAGTTGTAGATGAAAATTCAGCTCTATTAGAGTTTGAATTGGAAATGGATGGAATATATATCAATGGTATTGATTTAATTTCTTGGAATGAAGAAGGAAAAGTAAAAGAAATTAAAGTTATGGTTCGCCCGCTTCAAGCCGTTAATTTGCTACATAGCAAGATGCAAGTTATGCTCGAAAGTATGAAATAAACTAATTATCTTTTTGTATACCAAATTGGAGAGGACCAAGCTCTCTCTTGAATGGTTGAAGGTATATCAGAACGAGGTTTTTCATCATTCCTGATAGCATCCCAAGTTGACCATCTGCAGATAGGGTTTTCAAGGACCCTAACATAGTAGAATGCTTCTTGATTTACTTTAAATTCTGGATCTTTCCATATAGTTTTAAGCTCTTTTGCTCCTAGATCTTTATTATATGAACAATCATTAAGATTTACACGGGCCCCATTATCAGGACAACGATGTGTTTGAGAGTTAACTTTCAGGCCATCAGAACAAGACACATCATAAACCTTCTCTTGATGTTTGTCATTCTCTAACCACCCTTTTATAATTTGAACTCTTTGGAGAGAATTTCCTAATGCATCAGCAGCAGCCCAAGTAAAAAAGATCGGCTCCTTATTACCTTCTGCGAATAATGTTCCTCCCATAGGTATCGTTGTTTTGTAAAGCTCACTTACCAGATTTGAATTACTAAGTTTTATATTATCTATTTCATATCCTGCAAAGAAACGAATTTTAATCCTTGGACCACTTGTCGCGAAAGTTTCTTTACGACGAAAAGCGTTATAAATTGCTTCTCGAGTGTTTTCTTCCGCCCAAACAGCTGCAAGACCTGAAGCAGACCAATGAATTAGTCGCGTACTAACGGCCATATAGTCCTTTCCATCCACTTTATTGAGACTATTAGGCCTAGTTATCTTTAAAAGAGTTCCATAAAATCGATTAAATGGAATTGAACCACGTAATTCAGCCGTTCCATCTAAAACACCAACTTTTGAAAAATATTTTTCTTCATTATCAGAGCCGCCGCCAACATGACTATCGCTCGAACCTATGAGACCAAATTTATACGGATTGGTTATACCTTTTTTTGCCAAAGTTAAACCTCTCAAGTACGCATCTCTAACATAACTGCCTTTTAGATTGCTGATAATCTTTTCACCTTCATGACCTACCTTAGCTTCAAAAGCAGCCCATTCATCATTTTTAGATAGCAATGGATGTGTCTCTGAGGTCCCTTTTACCTGAGTTATTTCAGTTAATGGCTCATTAAACGCACGCTTATTAGTATATTCTTCATCTATTGGACCTCCATTATAGTCATTCAACGCAAAGGCATCTCCGCCTGAAATATTGGAGTTATGAGGTATAGCTAAACTATCAACCCCATCACTTCTTAGATTGTCCATCCAATCCCATAATTTTTCTGGATCTTGACTATCTATTCTAGAAAAAATTCGAGCTGGTAAGTTTTTGGTATTACGAAAGATGACATTCCGATGTAGATATTTTTCGTATTGAGCAATGCTGGATGTATATTCGTAACCAGCAAAAGTAGTAAAAGACCCAGGAACATAAGCATCATCGGCAGCCTTTATGGTCTCTTGCCACACAGACCTACCGACTTCTTCTATTAGAGATGAGTCAATATTTCCTTCTTCCACACCATCGTTTACTGCCTGTGCAAATGGTCGAAAAAGATTTGCTCTTTTTATAATCGAAAAAAATCCGTTACTCACTGGATTATTAAGATTATGCAAAGGCTTAGCTATGTCGTAACGAGAAAATTGAGAAGTTGTATCAGCTGCTTCCTTAAGTAATCCCAAAAACACTGCATGATCAGTAACAGCATAGAAATCCAAAGGCCTGCTAAGTTGAATTTGATATCCAGTGGGATGAGAAATTGCTTGGCCTTTAGCATATTTATAAGCATCGGCTGGAGAGCTAATTGTGCCAAAGGTATAGGCATCAAAAGAGTTGGCTGTATGGACATGTAAATCTCCAAAATATGCATTCTTGTTTGGGTTAGATGATGACTCTGATGCGCTAATTTTTTCATTTGATAGTAAAAAGACTATCAGTAACATTATACCTATAAACCCATAATTTATTTTAGTATTCTTCATTACAATCCTTAAATATAATTTTAACATCAGAATCATATGAGCCTTCTGCTAATAATCTTATAAGATCTCTCAACAGCAATCTTTTTTAGCTTATCATCAGGATTTACAACAATAGGCTCACCGCAAGATTCGAACATAGGTAAGTCGTTTATTGAATCAGAGTAAAAAACTGAGTCTTTTATTTTTAAATTATTATCTAAACACCATTTTTCTACTGCTCTAACTTTTCCGTCTTTAAAAGTCGGCTCACCTGATAAACTGCCAGAGAAGATATTATTTTTTACTTCCACAGGTGTTCCAATACTTGAATCTATTTGAAAAAAATCTGCAAACCCTTTAACCAAAAAATCATGAGAGCCTGATGCAATAAGAACATTGTCAGCAGATTTTGCTTCAATTAAAAGCTTTTCTGTTAAATCATCGGTTAAATCTTCTATATTTTTCGTAATAAATTCATTTATAAAAATATCAACTTTATCCTTACTTAAACCCTTAATGGGTTTTTGAATATAGGTTGAATATTCCTCAAAATTAAGAATTCCTTTACGATAATCTATATCAAATTGATTAAGTCTTGACGAATAATCGTCACCATCTAACAATCCCTTTAGAATGAGAAAATTTATCCACTCTTTCTCACAATCCCCACACAAAAGGGTGTCATCTAAATCAAGAATAATAAATTTCATCTCATATTTCCATTTTCATTCATTTATACCTATTCAATATACATAACTAAGTAAATTTTTTTAAGATAGACTTCATCTTTTTTCCCATACTGATGAAGGGTCTGACCTAATTGCCAGAACATCCACTATACCTTTAGAATTTAATATTAGATCTTCATTTATAATTCTTGATGAATATGACCAGCCCTTTGGGCGTGGATAATTTAGAAGAACATCATCTTTTTCAAAAAACATTCTATCAAAATTAACTGATTTAACTTCATAAGCAAAAAGAACATAAATATTTCCATCTTTATCAGTGAGTTCATGAACACGTCTACCTGCTGGGTATCTCAAAACGGTATTACGCATAACTTTTGATTTAATCATTATTCCACTGAAACTTACATTAACAATTTTACCTTCAAGCCCCTTAGCAATAAGTTGAAATTCATCTCCTGGTATTTCTGGAATAAGATCTAAAGTGCTGGAAACCCCTTCAAAAGAAAGGTGACTCAACAGTTCACCAACAGGCAGGATTATCTGTTTTGGGCTTTTTCTCCAACCTCTAGGTAATGTTAAAGCGTCAAACTGCTCAAAAGTACATTCATTGCACTCGTATGCTAGATTCGAAAAAATATTCTCACCAGTTCTCTTAAGTACTTTAAGAGTAAACCCTTCTCGAGTTGGTTCGGATAAAGCTGGTTGAAACAAAAATGCAAGTAAGATAATTATAGAAAAATTTCTCAAAATCATTACTTGTTTACTCCCGCTCCTTATTATACATGAATAAAACTTTATTATTTAATACAATTACTGAGTAAATCTTTAAATATTTAACTTAGTTTTATACCAATCAAGGTATGTACCGAGCACAGAAGAAAACTCTTTTCTTTTAGCTAATGAAAACAAGTGTTTAAATGTTTTAGGATATTCATCTTTGAATTTTTCTGCAATCAAGCCAAATCCTCTATCTTTTAAAATATCCTCATAGTGCCCCTCTCTAAGAAATTGAGAGAAATCGCAGACAAAAGAGATATCAGCGATACTTAAATCTGATCCTGCTATATAAGAGCTCTCCCATAAAGCAGCTTCAATTCCAGAAAGATAGAATTCATAGGCTGCCGTCATCCTTTTGTAACCTTCTTTAGATACATTTTCATAATCTAGCATATAAACTTGAGCTTCCCTTGCGAACACTAGATTTGCATCTAAGAAACTATCAATTCTTGATGCTTCATATGGATCTTTTCCGTATAAATTAAATTCTTTGCCTACTCTAGCAACAGCCCTTAGAAT
>JAZAJI010000034.1:0-4211 GCA_036230365.1 Pseudomonadota bacterium | reverse complement strand
CCTCTTTTTTGTGGTGCCCAGGGGCGGATTTGAACCACCGACACAAGGATTTTCAGTCCTCTGCTCTACCAACTGAGCTACCTGGGCAAAATTTAAGATGGTGCAATATAAACTTTTCGAAAAAACAATTCAAATCTTTAACTCTTATTATTCAATTTAATTATCATTAATATTAATTTGATACTTTTCACCTAGCCATCTATTCAGATCAATTTGAGAGCATCTTTTTGAACAAAAAGGAATATATTTTTCTTTAGAATTATTTTTACAAATAGGACATTTGCTATCTTCCATAAGATATCCTTATTTATGTCTGTAGGTTATACGGCCTTTAGTTAAATCATATGGGGTCATCTCAACTGTGACTTGATCACCTGCAAGAACTCTAATTCTATTCTTTCTCATTTTACCTGCTGTATGAGCAATAATCTCATGATCGTTTTCAAGCTTAACCCTGAATGTTGCATTAGGTAGTAACTCAGTTACTACCCCTGGAAATTCTAGTAATTCTTCCTTCGCCAATTTTTTTCCTTTTTTTCCTTATAACAAAGAATTTTTTTATATCAAAGGCTCTATTTTAATTAAATGTAAAGCGAATATAAAAGAGTAAATAATCTTCTAGCCGTATTGTGATCAATAATAAGTTCTTTATTTATTAGTTTTAAAAATTTATCAGCTCCTTCATTATGAATATCTCTCCTGTTTTTTTCTATATTTTCAATTTTTTCTATAGATCCTTCCTTTATTGAGCTAAAATATAGATTACAGGCGTTATGATATAACTTTACTGTTTTTTTTAAGGAATTTATTGGTATTCGATAATTATTTTTAATCGAGTTATCCTCATTAGTAACATTTAATATAAGTAGATTGTCTTCAATCTTAATTTCTAAATTAAAGGGACCATTTACATTACCATTCTTTATTGAAAAATTATTATCTGTTATTAGATCATGAATTGCAGCTTGTCTTTCATAAGAAATAAATTCAATTACATCCTTTTTATCGTTTGTATTTAAATTAATTTTTTGGATATAATTTTTTCTACTACTTGGCATCTAAGAGTCTTTTATTCTTAGTTTGATAGAATTTGCATGGGCATCTAAGCCTTCACATTCTGCAATAGTTATTGCTGATGGACCAAGCTCTTTTAAAGTCTCTTTATTGCTTGAAATTGTTGATTGCCTTCTTAAGAAATTAAAAATAGATAAGCCTGACTGGTTTTTTGCCATTCCATTTGTTGGAAGTATGTGGCTTGGCCCAATTATGTAATCGCCCATAGATTCAGGAGTCCATTCATCAACAAATATTACTCCAGCATTTTTAATTTTATTTTCTATAATGTCTTTTTCTGAACATAAGATTGATAAATGTTCTGGTGCTATTATATTTGCTATGGTAGCAGCATCATTAATATTATTTACTAAAATTCCATAACCATTATTTTCTAAGCTTTTAGAAATTATTTCTGCTCTTTTAAGGTTTTTTATCTGTATAGAAATTTCATTATTTACATCTTTAAGAAGATCCTCATTATCTGTAATTAATATTGATTGCGCTGATATATCATGCTCAGCTTGAGACAAGAGATCAGCCGCAATCCAATCTGCTCTATTGTTTTTATCTGCTATTATTAATATTTCACTTGGACCAGCTAGCATATCAATTTGGACATCTCCTAGAACTTGCCTTTTTGCTTCTGCGACCCATTTGTTTCCAGGCCCAACTATTATATCTACTTTTTGCACAGATTGAGTTCCCCAAGTTAAAGCCGCAATCGCATGAGCGCCACCAATCTTATATATTATTTCAATTCCACATAAATTTAGGGCAGCCAAAACTAAAGGATCAATTTCATTATTTGGACAAGGTACAGTTGCTGATATATTTTTTACACCTGCAATTTTAGCTGGAATAACACCCATTAATACTGAACTAGGATAGGAAGCTAATCCGCCAGGAATATATACTCCAGCACTCTCAAGCGGTACCCACCTTGTCTTAACTTTTACTTTTTGATCATCCTCATAAATTGATTCAGTTGGCATTTGCTGTAAATGGAATTTCTCAATTCTATCAATTGCTATCTTAAGGGCTTTTAAACTTTCTTTAGAGCATTTATTAATTGCTTCATTGATATCTTCTTCACTATAACAAATACTTTCTTTACTACATTCAACCTTGTCATATTCCTTCATATATTTAAAAAGAATAGAATCGCCTGTTTCTTTAACATTGAGAATAATTTCATTAACTTGGTCTTTAATGTCATTATTAACTGATTTTCTAGAATTAATTATTCTATTAATAGTTTGGTCAAAATTTGGATCTTTATATTTTAAAATATTTAACATTCATTATTCCACATCGTGATCTGGCTTCTTTTTTGTTGACCAAGAATCACTTATATCGGTGAGAAATACTTCTATATTTTCCACTATTAAATTAATAGCTTTATTTCCAGAAAATTCTAGAATAATTGAACCGCTAGGTTTTATACTTTCATCAAATCTTATAGCGAGTAAAACTAATGTTTCATCTTTCTTTTTTTCATCGATATTTTTTGTTTTAATATTTTCTATATAATCAAAATGAATTGCTGATCTAACTCTTTTATTCCCATCTTTTTCATAGCAAAAACGATTCATTAAAAGAGCAAATCTTTTAGATTTTTTATCATATCCAAATTCATTTTCTTTCACTATTGAGTCCTGACATAATGAAGAAATAATTGTTAAACCTTCTTCGTCAAGTGCCTTTACTTTTAAATTATTATCCATTTCTTTCTTTAACTCTTGTAATAGATGCTCCACAATTATTTAATTTTTCTTCTAAATTATAGAACCCTCTATCCAAATGGTAAATCCTACTTATTTTAGTTTTGTCATTTGCTGCTAATGCGGCAATAACCAAAGATGCTGATGCCCTAAGGTCAGTGGCCATAACTTTAGCCCCATTTAATTCTTTTACGCCTTTAATTATAGCCTTATCACCTTTTAATTTTATATCAGCACCCAATCTTACGAGCTCCTGAACATGCATAAATCTATTCTCAAAAATATTTTCTCTTATATAAGACTTTCCATTAGATAAAGTCATAAGAGACATAAATTGTGCTTGTAAATCTGTAGGAAAACCAGGATAAGGTTGTGTCTCTATATTTACTGATTTAATTTTAGTATCATTTTTTTCAAGTATTATTGAATTGTCTGTAGTTTTTACAAGAACACCAGTTTCTTCTAGAAATCTTAGTAGTAATTCATTTTCTCTATGGATTGTATTCCTCAATGTTATTTTTCCGCCAGTAATTCCAAGGGCTATTGCGAAAGTACCGGTTTCTATTCTATCTGGCGGTACTTTTATGGATACTCCATTTAATTTAGTTACTCCTTTTATATTTAATTCTTTAGTCCCTAAACCATTTATTTTCGCCCCCATATTATTAAGCATTTCTCCTAAAGCTTTAACTTCTGGTTCACATGCTGCATTTGTTAAACGAGATTCTCCATTAGCAAGAACAGATAACATTAGAAAAAAGTGAGTACAGCCTACAGAACCTTTTTTTAATTTAAAGTTTATTCCTTTGAGAGGATTTTCTGCTTTTGCAATTATATAACCTTCATTAATTGAAATATTTAGTCCCATTTTTTTTAGAATTTTCAAATAAATATCTACTGGCCTAGTTCCAATTGCGCATCCTCCAGGAAGTGATACTTCCGCATAACCTGTTCTTGAAATTAATGGAGCAAGAACCCAAAAGCTAGCTCTCATTTTTTTTACTAAATCATATGACGCACAATTACTTGTGATCTTTTTTGTTTTTAATTCAGTAAAGTCTGATGAAGTATTTATTTCAGTTCCAACAGATTTTAGAATTTCTTTAAGCGTTTTAACATCAGCTAATTTGGGTATATTTTTTAGTTTAACTTTATCTTCAGTTAACATTGATGCAATCATTATTGGAAGGCTAGCGTTTTTTGATCCTGAAATATCGATTTCCCCATAAAGTTTATTCCCGCCCTCTATTAATAATGAATCCATAAATATTTTACTTTTTTTCTAACTTATTTTTTTTTAATTGCTTTTTTCTTCTTCTTAGATTCTTTCTAAGAGCCTCATTAAGATTTTCTTTTCGAGTAGAGGATTTGTTTTTCATTAAATTTTCTCTATATATAAATAATATCCTTAATTTATTAGAAATAATATACTAA
>JAZAJI010000033.1:0-7998 GCA_036230365.1 Pseudomonadota bacterium | reverse complement strand
GGGTGGTTGGGAAAAACTAATGGAAGAATTAAAAAAGCGCCTTGAAGAACAAGAAAAAAGACATGAAGGTGGTTCAAAATGGATTGGAACGGCAGGTACTTCACCTTATGGAGCTGATGGCTATAACCCGGAAGGTATAAGAATAGGACAAAAAAATAATAAGAATTTTAAAGCTGTTAAGGTTTGGGATAAAAGAGAATTTAAAAACCTCGATGATGATGTTGAAATTGGAATAAGAAACATAAAACTTGCATTGCGTAGATTAAGGAAATTCGCAAGAGAGGGTGCAGCTGATACACTTGATTTACCTGGAACAATAAAAAATACTGCTGATAAAGGTTATCTAGATATTTCTCTAGTTCCGGAAAGAAGGAATAAAGTTAAAGTGCTTTTATTTTTCGATATAGGCGGCTCAATGGATCCACATGTAAAACTATGTGAAGAATTATTTTCTGCAGCCAGAACAGAATTTAAGAATATGGAAAACTTTTATTTTCATAATTGTTTATATGAATATGTTTGGAAAGATAATAGAAGAAGACATGCTGAAAGGTTAAATACATGGGATATACTTCATAAATACTCATCAGATTATAAGGTAATTTTTGTGGGAGATGCTTCAATGAGTCCTTATGAAATAACTTATTCTGGCGGTAGTGTTGAACATTGGAACGAGGAGCCCGGAGGTTTATGGCTTGAAAGAATTAACAACATTTATGCAAATTCTATATGGCTAAACCCCGTTGAAGAAAAACATTGGGAATTTACTCCTTCATCACAAATTATTAATGAAATATTCTCAAACAGAATGTTTCCACTTACTCTTGACGGAATTGATAGAGCTATGAAAGAATTGAGTATGAAAAGGTAAAAAATGAAAAAATTTCTTATATTATTTATATTCTTATTTTTTTCCGGTTGCGCAAGTCTTACAACTGAAGAAAGGCTAGCAATTGAAACAAAAATAGATCATGAAGAGTGCATAAGTCTTGGCTTTAAAGAGGATACAGAAGCTTATGGAGGATGTAGGCTTACTTTAAAATCAATAAGAGCACAAAATAAAACGACTCAAGCAATTAAAAGAAATGGAATAGATAATAATAGGTTTTGCAATAGATGGTATTGCTGGTAGTTAAGAAACTCCAAGCTTTTTCTTTAAACTGCTACTAGAAGTTGTGTACTGAAATGTTATCTTTTTATCAGGAAATATATATTCATGTGCTTTTTGAGACATAAGAGCTGCCTCATGAAATCCACAAAGTATAAGCTTTAATTTGCCTGGATAGGTATTTATATCACCAATTGCAAAAATTCCTTTTTGATCTGTTTCAAATTTCTCAGTATCTACGACAATAAGATTTTCTTCTAGATTTAAACCCCAATTAGAAACAGGACCAAGTTTCATTGTAAGTCCAAAAAAAGGCAGCAAGATATCACAACTGATATCTTTCTCCTCTTCTTTATTTTTACAAATAATACTATCTAGAATTTTTCCATTTCCCTTTAATTCTTTAATTTGTCCTACCTGAAAATCAATATGATTTTTATCTATTAAATTAGATATTTTTTTTACAGTATCTGGGGCAGCTCTAAATTCTTCCCTGCGGTGAATTAAAGTTAATGATTTTGCGTTTTCATATAAACTTAAGGTCCAATCAAGGGCTGAATCTCCACCTCCAACAATTACTATATTTTTATCAGAAAATTGCTTTATATCTCTTATTGAATAAAAAACTGAAACATCTTCATATTTTTCAATGTTTTCAATTGGTGGTTTTTTTGGTTGAAAGCTTCCTCCGCCAGCAGCAATGACAACTACCTTAGTTATAAAGGTTTCATTAAAATCAGTTTTAACCTCCCAATTATTATCATTTGTTTTTTTTAACTCTGTAATAATTCTAGATAAATGAAAAGAAGGTTTAAATGGTTCAATTTGCTTCATTAATGATTGAACTAAATCATTGCCTAAGATTTTAGGAATACCAGGAATATCATAAATAGGTTTATCAGGATAAAGTTCTGCGCATTGCCCTCCTGGTTTATCCAGGATATCTACAACATGACAATTGATATCGAGTAAGCCTAGTTCAAAAACAGAAAATAAACCTACAGGACCTGCGCCAATAATTAAACAATCTGTTTCAATAAGATTTGAATTCATTTTAGAATTGTTTTTCTGGTAAATTAACCAGCAAACCTTCTAACTCATTAGAAATTTTAATCTGGCAAGAAAGTCTACTTTCTTCTGTTACATCAAAAGCAAAATCAAGCATATCTTGTTCCATTTGTTCTGCTTTTCCAGTTTTATCAACCCAAGCAGAATCAATATACACATGACAAGTTGCGCACGCACAAGCGCCTCCGCAATCCGCATCTATGCCTGGAACGCTATTTTGTATAGCAGCTTCCATAAGAGTGGTATCATTTTCAGCATCCACACTATGCTCAGTTTTATCAAATTCAATAAATGTTATTTTTGTCATTTATAAATTTACCTCATAACCTTATTTCTTTACTATATCTTCTAAAGGATAAATCTATCTATTTACAAGGGTTATTTAACTTATTACAAATCTCACATACACAATTTTACTGATAAAAGAAATAGAATATGAATGAAAAGTTCAGCAACTTAACAGATCGTCCTTTGAAAATACTCATGCCGAGTTATAGAAGCCACCCATATACTGGAGGGCAAGGAATATATATGCGGCTTGTTACAAAAGCTATGATAGATCTCGGACATCAAGTAGAGGTTCTCTCTGGACAACCTTATCCTATTCTTGATAAGGGCGTAAAACTTACAAAATTACCGTCATTGGATTTATACTCTTACGACAACCCTCTAAAAGCTTTTAATATAGATTTATTCAAGGATAGAATAGACATGTATGAATGGCTAAGTCATCTTACTGGAGGTTTTTCTGAGCCATACACTTTTGGAGAAAGAATGGCTAGGTGGGGTAAAGAAAACCATTCCAAATATGATGTAGTTCACGACAATCAAACTCTGGCTTGGGGCCTTCTTAAGCTCAGGAACCTAGGCATGGCCGTAGTAGGAACAATTCATCATCCTATAACAATGGATAAAAGGATCGACATTAAGCATGCTGAAACAATCTCTTTAAAAATATTAAAATGGCGATGGTATAGTTTTTTAAGAATGCAAATTAAAGTCGCTAGACAGTTAAACCCCATAATAGTTGTTTCTGAAAATACCAGAAAAGATTTAGTTAAGGATTTCAAAATTGATCCGGATAAAACCAGGAAAGTGCTTCATGGTATAGATCATAAAACCTTTAGACCAATCGAAAATATTAAAAGAAAGAAAAATCAAATCATTACAACTGCTAGCGCAGATGTTCCTTTGAAAGGATTAATCTATTTAATAAGGGCATATGATTATTTATTAAAAGAATTTCCTGATTTAAAACTTATTGTAATTGGAAAATTAAGAGAAGGCCCAACTTCAAACGAATTGGAAAAAAGAGGTATAAAAGACAGAGTAAAATTTATTACCGACCTTACTAGTGGCGAAATAGCTGAGTTATACGCAGAATCAACTTTGGCTATTTCTCCATCAGTTTATGAAGGTTTTGGCTTTCCGGCAGGAGAAGCTATGTCATGTGGAATTCCGCTTGTCTCTTCAAACGGAGGTTCTTTACCTGAAGTAGTTGGTGATGCAGGTATAATTGTTGAGCACTCTAATCCAAAAGCCTTGTATGAAGGTATTAAAGATCTTTTAAACAATGAAGGTATGAGACTTGAATATGGACAAAGAGGAAGAGAAAGAGTTTTAAAGAAGTTTACCTGGAAACGAGCCGCTGAAGAATTAGTTGGCGTATATAAAGAGGCTATAATAAGTGCTAACAATTAACTTAGAAAAGCTATCAATTTCTGATGGATCAGTAATTTTAGACTTGGGTTGCGGTAAAGGACGTCATTTACACAAACTTTACTATTACAGTAAATGTCATGTTGTGGGTTTGGATTTGTCAGTTGAAGAATTAAAAGAAACCTATAATGGATTTAAAGAGTATCCTGATACAAGTGGAAATTTAGGTAGAAAATTTAGCCTAATGGCAGGAAATGCAACAAAACTTCCTTTTAAAGATAATACTTTTGACAGCATAATTTGTTCTGAGGTATTAGAGCATATAGAAGACTTTGAAAGAGTTATTAAAGAAATTCATAGAATATCTAAACCTGGCGCTAAAATAGGAATATCAGTTCCTAGATGGCTTCCTGAAAAAATTTGTTGGGCTTTATCAGATGATTATCATAACGAACCTGGCGGTCATATAAGAATATTTAAATTTAAAGAATTAAGAAAATCTTTCCTATTAAATGGTTATTCTTATATTGGAAAAGACTATAAGCACGGTCTTCATTCTCCCTACTGGTGGCTTAAGTGTTATGTCGGTGTAAAAAACGAGAATAATATATTTGTAAATTTATATAGGCGTTTTCTTGAGTGGGATATCCTTAAAAGACCATTACTCACAAGGATATTAGAAAAAATATGCGATCCAATAATGGGTAAATCTGTAGTTCTTTACCTGGAAAGAACATAATGAATCCAAAAAAATTCCAGAAATACTTTAAGGGTTCATCTGACAGAATAATTGAGCTGCAAAACAATGATGGTTCAATTCCTTGGTTTAAGAATGGTGTTTTTGACGCATGGAATCACCTTGAAAGTTTAATGGCATTAAATACCTTAGGATTTCGTAAAGAAGTTGAGTTGGGATTTACATTCTTAAAAAACAACCAGAGAAAAGATGGGTCATGGTTTGGAGAATTAGGAAGTACTCTTAAAATAGATGAAGAAACAGGAAAATTTCTTAGTAAAAAAGAAGAGTTAAAAATTCAGTATAAAGATACAAATTTCGCATCATATATTGCCACAGCTTGTTGGCATGATTACTTAATAAATAAATCTACAAACAATCTTAAGGATAATTGGCAAATGTTAGATTCTGCAATTGGATTTGTATTAAGTAATCAACTTGATAATGGCACTATAAGATGGGCTGCTGAAAGTCCAGAAGCTCCAAAAGAAGATTCACTTCTTACGGGATGTTGCTCTATTTATAAAAGTTTAATTTGCGCAATTAATTCTTCAAAGATACTAGGAATTGAAAGGCCAGAGTGGGAAATATCACTTGATAAACTCAAAGACGCAATTATTAATAAACCTGAAAGTTTTGATAAAACATGGCAGTCAAAAAAAAGATTTTCAATGGATTGGTATTACCCAGTCCTTTGTGGTGTTATTTCTGGAGAAGAAGCAAAAAATAGAATAACAGAACATTGGAATACATTTGTCGTTGAAGAATTAGGCTGTTTATGCGTTTCTGATCAACCTTGGGTGACTATAGCAGAAACTGCAGAGTTATCTATATCTCTTGTAAAAATTAATGAAATTGATAAGGCTTCTGATTTACTAAGATGGCTAGAAAATTATAGAGATAAAAAAGGGGCTTATTGGATGGGAAAACAGTATGTTGAAAATACTTTTTGGCCTGCAGAAAAGCCTGGGTGGACATCAGCGGCGGTAATACTTGCGGCTGATTCTATTTACAAATTTAGCAATGGATCAGAAATATTCCTTAAGGATGACTTAATTTAATCTTTTTAAAATTCTTAGAGATTTAACATGATCAATTTCCTTAAATTTCTTACCCGCTAAAGCTAATTTATAAATTTCATAAGGAGGCCTACCTCCATCTTTAGGGTCAGGAAAAACATCATGAATAGCAAGTATTCCTCCATCATTCATAACTTTTTCATTCCAATTATTAAAATCATCTAATGCAGCCTCCATTGTATGACCCCCATCTATAAAAATCATTGAAAGAGGAATAGTCCAATATTTGGAAACTAAAGATGAATCAGAAACAATAGGAACAATTGTATCTAGCAATTCTGCTTTTCTAATATTTTTGATGAATTCTGGGAAGGAATTTATTCTGCCAGTTTCTTTATCATAAAGATCTTTGTCATGATATTCCCACCCTACTTGATTTTCTTCAGATCCTGTATGATGATCCACAGAATAAACGCATGAATTTAATTTCTTTGCAGCAATACCTAGATAAACTGTTGATTTTCCGCAATATGAGCCTATTTCCATAATAGGTCCTCTTTCTGCAGATTTGAGAGCTGTACGGTAAAGGCATTCACCCTCTTCATCGTCAATGAAGCCTTTTATAGAATTAAAATTATCCGGAAGTTCCAAAACTTAATTTACTCTGCGGCAACATTAGAAAAATTAAGATCATCTTTACCCTGAATTCCTCTTATTAATTTACCTTCTTTTATACCTTGAGGAATTCCATCTTTAGTAACTATCTTTCCAGAAACAAATGAATATGACATGCCTTCAGTTTTTTGAATAAATCTTTTTCCGCCAAGAGGAAGATCGTATGCAATTCTAGGCTTAAGTAATTTAAAATTATCAAAATCAATAATATTTATATCTGCTTTCATGTTCTTATCTAGTACCCCTCTGTCATATAAACCAACATATAAGGCATTATCTCTGGTTTGTTTTTTAATGATAAACTCCAAAGGAATTTTTGGCCCTCTTTCTCTGTCTCTTGCCCAATGCGTAAGTAAAGTCGAAGGAAAACTATAATCGGTCATGATTCCACAATGGGCTCCTCCATCGCCTAACCCAAAGGCTGTATATTTATGATTTAGCATATAGTGAACATCATCGAGATTTCCTTTAACATAGTTCATTATAGGCATATAAAGTAAGCTATACCCTTCATCTTCTAACATGTAATCTAGAATAAATTCTAAAGGTGTTAAGCCACTTTTTTTCGAAAGATATTCGACTGATTCCTTGTGAGTTGGTTCGTAATTAGGAGATTCACCAAAAATAAAAATCTTATCAAAGTGAGTCAAAATTAAGGACAGGATATTGTTAGGGTCTAAATTAACATCTTCAGATAGAAGTCTTTTCCTAAATTCTGAGTTCTTTAAAGCAGATACCTTTTCTTCAACACTTAGGTCTTTTATTTCTTGATAACTCGGATAAAAAATAAATGGATTAAGGGTGGCAGATAAACCTTGCAGTACTCCTGTTGGTCTTGGAGGAACCTGACCTTTCATATTTATACCTTCATCATTAGCCTGAGTAATTCCATCAAGAGTTTTTTTCCATAAATCTGGATATCTATAGTCTTGCTCAATAGTTAAAGACAAAGGTCTTCCAGAAATTCTTGCCATTTCTTTAATCATATGAAATTCATAGTCAAAATCCCAAAAATCGGCAATTAATTGAATTACTCCCTTATCGACCTCGCTCATTCCTTTTGCTATACCGTGAAGTTCTTTGTCTTGCGCTTTAAATGTAGGAGTGTTGTTACCGTCTTTGTCTCTGTGTTTTTCAGTTCTTGATGTAGAGAAGCCAAGCGCTCCAGCATTTAAAGATTCTTTTACATGCTCTGACATTAGAGCAATATCTTGATCATTTGCTGGTTCTAATTGTGCCGCCCTTTCATCCATCACATAAGCTCTAAGAGCTCCATGAGGAATCTGTAGACCAACATCTATAGAAAGATCCATTTGATCAACCGCATCCATAAATTCTGGAAAAGTTTCCCAATTCCATTTAATTCCTTCTGCTAGAGCAGTTCCAGGTATATCCTCTACACCCTCCATTAAGCCTATCAACCATTCATGTCTTTCCGGCTTACATGGAGCAAAACCTACTCCGCAATTTCCCATAACTGCAGTAGTAACGCCGTGATAATGTGATGGGCTTAAAAAAGGATCCCAGGTAACCTGACCATCAAAATGGGTGTGTATATCAACAAACCCTGGGGTAACAATTTTATCTTCAGCATTAATTTCTTCTTTTCCAGCATCTTTTATCCGTCCAATATCGGAAATCTTGTTTCCTGAAATAGCTATATCGGCCTCATAAGGATCCCCTCCTTTGCCGTCATAAACCAAACCATTTCTTATTACATAATCATACATAAT
>JAZAJI010000032.1:0-15654 GCA_036230365.1 Pseudomonadota bacterium | reverse complement strand
AATCAAAACCAGCAGGCCTAGCTAAGTTTCTTTCTTTTTTTATTTTTGGTGACCTAATAATATTAGGTTCGATATAAAATCCTTTATTAGCAATCATTGAAATCATTACATTTAATTGTAGAGGGGTGGCAGATATATATCCCTGTCCAATTCCTGCAACCAAAGTATCGCCAAGATTCCATTTGTTCTTTAATTTATCTCTTCTCCAATCGGCGGTAGGTAATAATCCCTTTTTTTCTACTTCATTAATTAAATTAAAATTTCTTCCCAACCCAAGCCTGAAGGCCATATTTGTAATTTTTTCAATACCTAATTTTTTTGCAAGATCATAAAAATACACATCACAGGACTCTTTTATTGCTTTCGTTAAATTAACTTCTCTATGCCCTTTATCTCTCCAGCAATGAAAATCCCTATTTCCATATGTTGTTTTACCTTCACAAAAGACAGTACTATTAATATCTAATGTTCCATCCTCTAAACCAGCCAGAGCTGTAACAATTTTAAAAGTAGATCCAGGAGGGTATTCACCATTAACGACTTTATTTACGAAAGGATTCATTTCATTTCTTGATAAATTTTCCCATTCTTCGATTGTAAATCCACTTATAAACTTATTGTTGTCAAAACTTGGCGTTGAACATAAAGCTAATATTTCTCCATTTTTTACATTCATTACGCTTGCCGCGCCGGAATTCTTTCCCATTATAGAATAAACTTTATTTTGGAGATCTTTATCAATAGTTAAAATGATATCCTGGCCATCAATTGCCTGCCTTTTATCCAAGACTCTAACATTCTTTTCTAAGGAGTTAACTTCTGTTTTAATATATCCTAAATGCCCAGATAAAATATCATCATATTTCTTCTCTAAACCTGTAAGACCTTTAGTGTTAATTTCGCCCTTATTGCTTTCACCTGTATAACCTATTAAATGAGCAAAACTTTCAGGCGCCAAATAGGATCTTTTAAAATCATTCTCTATTAAAAAAAGATCTTTATCCTCAGTTAAATTATTTATTGAATAGATTTCATCTATTGTTAGGTTATCTTTGATATCAATTGATCCAATATTATTTTTTTTTAAAGATCTTTCAATTTTCTGTAATTGAATAAAATCTAAATTAATATGGCTAGAAATCTTCTCAATTAATTGCTTTTCAGACAGTAGGTCCCCAGGAACAAATGATAATTTAAAGTTTGAAGAATTTATTGCTAATTCTTTTCCATTTCTATCTAAAAAATTTCCTCTTTCAGGAAAAACAGGGATCAAACGTACACGGTTTTTATCTGAAAGAAGACTAAATTTATCTTTTTGTTTAATTTGAAGATTCCAGAGTCTTGAAAGAAGAAGGGATGAAAGCAAAACCATTCCACCGCCAACAAAAAATACACGACGATTTATGTCGCTGTTTTTTTCGTACATAATTTTAGCTTATACTGATTCCGCTAAAATCTCCCATAGGTTGTGCTTAATGACTTTTTCATTATCTTTAAATTATTCAAAACAATACCTGATCCATTAGCGACGCAAAATAAGGGTTCAGATGCATATTTGACCTTCAAACCTGTTGCTTTCTCAATAACAATTTCAATATTGCCAAGTAAAGAACCTCCACCTGTTAAGATAATACCATGTTCATAAATATCTCCAGTAAGTTCAGGAGGTGCCGATTCAAGCCCTTCCTTTATTGTTTCTACAATTTCAAATAATGGCTCGGCAAGGCTTTCGGCTATATGACGTTCTGAAACATCCTTCTCTATTGGAACCCCTTCTGTTATTTCTCTCCCCTTAATTTTCATTTTTTTACCATCTCCATGTTTTGGAATAAGACCAGATCCAATAGTCATTTTTAATTCTTCAGCAGTAATTTCTCCAATAAGAATATTTTCATTTCTTCTTAAATAAGAAATTATTGATTCATCAAATTTATTTCCCCCTACCCTAATAGATTTAGAAAAAACAACACCGCCAAGAGAAAGTATTGCTATTTCTGTTGTACCTCCGCCAATATCAACAACCATAGAACCCGTTGCCTCCATAACAGGGAGATCCGCGCCTATTGCAGCAGCTATAGGTTCATCGATAAGAAAGACTTTTCTTGCACCAGCTGCTAATCCAGCTTCTAAAATTGCCTTCCGTTCAACAGGTGTCGCATCGGCTGGGACACAAATAATAATTCTTGGGCTAAGTATCTTTTTCTGCGTCGAGGATTTTCTAATAAAATATTTAATCATCTCTTCAGCAGCTAAAAAATCAGCTATAACACCATCCTTCATTGGCCTAATTGTTTTTATATTACTTGGTGTTCGTCCAAGCATTTTTTTTGCATCATCACCAATTGCAACGATATCCATCCTATTTTCAGAATTATCTACAGCTAAAATAGAGGGTTCGTTTAGAACAATACCGTTTTCTTTAGAGTAAATAAGGGTATTTACAGTTCCTAAATCAATAGCCATATCGGAGCTTAGAAAATCAAACAAATTTCTCAAGAAGATATCTCCTTATCGATTAATTTGCTATCTCCTCAGGAACATTTTTTTCTCTTTTAATCATTAAACGATTTAAAGCATTAATATATGCCCTGGCAGATGCAACCAAGGTATCAGTATCAGCACCTCTTCCAATTACTGTCTTACCTGATTCGTGCAATCTAACGCTAACTTCTGCTTGAGCATCAGTTCCTTCCGTAACTGCATGAACTTGATATAGCTGTAATGATGCAGTATGAGGAACTATAGATCTAATCGCATTAAATAATGCATCAACAGGACCATCTCCTGAACATTTCTTTTTAATAATATTACCATTATATTCTAAAGTAAGATCAGCATACTGGGGTCCTTCTGTTCCAGCCTGAATAAATAAAGAGATTAATTTAACTATATCCAATCCTTTAGAATATTCATCATCAATTAATGCAATAATATCATCGTCAAAAACATCTTTTTTCTTATCTGCTAGATCTTTAAATCTATAAAATGCATCATTAAGTTGATTGTCAGCAAGAACATAACCCAATTCTTTAGCTTTTTCTTTAAAAGCGTGTCTTCCCGAATGCTTACCCATTACTAAAGTAGATTCATTTAAACCGATGCTTTCAGGAGTCATAATTTCATAGGTTTCATTATTCTTTAACATACCGTCCTGATGAATCCCAGATTCATGAGCAAAAGCATTTTTTCCAACAATTGCTTTATTGTACTGAACAGGGAATGAGGTTACAGAAGATACTAACTTTGATGCCCTGGTAAAAAGAGTTGTATCTACAGATGATTCATATTTTAAAACATCATTCCTTACCTTAATAGACATTACAATTTCTTCTAAAGCAGCATTACCTGCTCTTTCGCCAATTCCGTTCATAGTACACTCTATCTGCCTAGCTCCTGCTCTAACTCCTGATAATGAATTGGCTACAGCAAGACCTAAATCGTTATGACAATGAGTTGAAAAAGTAACTTTATCTGCAGCAGGGATATTGTTTATTAACGAACTAATAATATCATAATATTCATCTGGAGTGGTGTAACCTACTGTATCTGGTATATTAATTGTAGTTGCTCCGGATGAAATTGCCATATCAACACACTTAAATAAAAACTCTCTATCAGTCCTAGTTGCATCTTCTGCTGACCATTGAACATCATCAACAAGATTTCTTGCTCTTGAAACAGAGAAATTAATAGCATCAAGAACCTCAGCTTCAGTCATTTGTAATTTGTATTCCATATGAACTGGGCTTGTAGATATAAAAGTATGTATTCTAGGGTTTTTAGCTAATTTTAGAGCCTCCCCCGCTCTATCAATATCTTTCTGGCCTGCTCTTGATAATCCACAAACTTGAACATTTTTTACTATTTTTGAGACTTCTCTAACTGCTTCAAAATCACCATTTGAAGCTATAGGAAAACCAGCCTCAATTATATCGATACCCATTTCATCATAAACTTCAGCTATTTGAAGTTTCTCTTCAAGAGACATAGATGCTCCGGGCGATTGCTCTCCATCACGAAGAGTTGTGTCAAAAATTTTAATATGGTTATCTTCTTTACTCATAACTTACTCCAATAATTATAATTGATGCGTTTTCCTCTGAGAATTGCATAAGGTTTTATCTCAGAGGCTAATCAGGAGTAATGGCAGTAAATTTAAAGTAAGCAAAGATCTATTACTCAACAACAATGTGTTGTCAGTATTTAAATATTTTTTTACTTCTAAGCGTTTCATTTCATTACCTAAAAGGATAAATGCATGAAAATCAGCTTTTATACAAGGAAATTAATTTTTTTCTTTATCTACTAGTGAATTTTCACCTATCCAAGACATCATTTCTCTAAGATTAGAGCCAACCTCTTCAATAGAATGAGAATTTGATTTCTCTCTCATAGAATGAAATTCTTTGTTTGAACCCATTTTATTTTCATTCATCCAATCTTCAGTAAATTTTCCAGATTGAATATTTTTTAATATATTACGCATTGCTTCTTTTGATTGATCGCCAATAACTTTTGGACCAGATACATATTCGCCATATTCGGCAGTATTAGAAATAGAGTAATTCATATTTTTAATTCCACCCTCATACATTAGATCAACTATAAGCTTCATTTCGTGAAGGCACTCAAAATAAGCCATTTCTGGAGCATATCCGGCCTCAACAAGAGTATCAAAACCATTCCTTATCAACTCAACAACACCACCACAAAGAACAGCTTGCTCTCCAAATAAGTCTGTTTCACATTCTTCCCTAAAAGTTGTTTCAATTATTGCAGCCCTTCCGCCTCCAATTAGAGAAGCGTAAGAAAGACCTATATCTAATGCATTTCCAGTAAAATCTTGATCAACAGCAATAAGGCAAGGTACACCTGCGCCTCTTTCGTATTCTGAACGAACAGTATGACCGGGACCTTTTGGAGCAACCATAATTATATTCAAATCATCTCTAGCATTTATTAGATTAAAATGAATGTTAAGACCATGAGCGAAAAAAAGAGATCCGCCTTCTTTTAAGTTAGATTCAATATCATTCTTATAAATATCTGCCTGCAACTCATCAGGGGTAACCATCATCATTATATCTGCCCATTTAGAGGCTTCAGCAACATTCATAACCTTAAAACCTGCATTTTCTGCCTTTTTCTTAGATTTTGAATCTTCTCTTAAAGCAATACATACTTCAGTAACCCCGCTATCCTTCAAATTTAATGCATGTGCATGTCCTTGACTTCCGTAACCAATGATAGCGATCTTACTGCTTTTAATAAGATCCTGATCTGTGTCACTATCATAATATACCTTCATAATTTTCTCCTATTTGAGTTACTCTTTCTTACCTCTTGAAATTGCCGCAAGACCTGTTCTTGATATATCTTCTAAACCAAGAGGATGTAGCATTTCAATAAAGGAATTTATTTTATCATTTGCACCAGTTAATTCAAAAATAAAAGAATTCTTGGTGGTATCTACTATTTTAGCTCTATAGACTTCAGAAAGTCTTATAACCTCTTCACGATTATCACCATCACATATAACTTTTATTAAAGCCATTTCTCTTTCAATAGAGGGTCCTTCAGTTGTTAAATCTTTAACAGAATGAACAGGGACTATTCGCTCTAATTGAGATTTAATCTGGCTTATAGTCATAGGGCTTCCATTGGTTACTATAGTTATTCTTGATTTATGATGATCTTGGTCAACCTCAGCAACGGTAAGGCTTTCAATATTATAACCTCTGCCTGAGAAAAGACCTATAACTCTGGCCAAAACACCGGCTTCATTATCAACAAGTAATGAGATTGTATGAGATTCTATTTCTTCTTTTTTTATTTTAATCATATTAAATTAGAACCTTTCCTTCATCAGAAACTTCTTTGTTGTCCTTATCTTTAGAAAGCAACATTTCATTATGAGCTGCGCCAGAAGGAATCATTGGGTAACAATTTTCATCCTGATCAACAACACAGTCAAAGATAACAGGGCCATCATAATTTAACATCTCTTCTATTTTCTTATCTAATTCTTCTGGCGAAGACGCCCTTACTCCAAGACATCCATATGCCTCAGCTAACTTTACAAAATCTGGAAGTGATTCAGTATATGAATGAGAATATCTTCCTCCATGAAGTAATTCCTGCCATTGCCTAACCATACCCATATATTGATTATTAATAATAAATATCTTTATAGGTAATTTATGTTGAACAGCGGTAGACATTTCTTGCATATTCATTAGGACTGACGCTTCGCCAGCTATATCAATAACAAGACTTTCAGGGTGGGCAGCTTGCACACCTATAGCAGCAGGTAACCCATAACCCATAGTCCCTAAACCTCCAGAAGTCATCCATCTATTAGGTTTATTAAATTTATAATATTGCGCAGCCCACATTTGGTGTTGACCAACTTCAGTTGTTATAAAAGTATCTTTTTCTTTAGTAAGTTCATAAAGTCTTTCTATTGCAAATTGAGGTTTAATAGAGTCACTAGAATTTTTATAACTTAAAGAATCCTTTTTTCTCCAGTCATTAATTTTTTTATACCAATTATCTAGATTTACCTTATGACCTTTAGATTTCCATTTAAGTAGTAGACCTTCAAGAGCATATGCACAATCACCTAAGATTGGCACATCAATAGGAACAGTTTTGTTTATGGATGAAGGGTCAATATCGACATGAATCTTCTTTGAATTAGGAGAAAAAGCATCCAACCTACCAGTTACCCTATCATCAAACCTAGCTCCAATATTTATTAACAAATCGCATTCGTTCATAGCAAGGTTTGCTTCATATGTTCCATGCATGCCTAACATTCCTAGCCAATTACTTTCTTCTGATGGAAAAGCTCCTAGCCCCATTAATGTACTAGTTACTGGAAAACCAGTTAAAAGTGCTAGCTCTTTAAGAAGATGACTAGCTTCAGGCCCTGAATTGATTACACCTCCACCAGTATAGAAAACAGGCTTCTTAGAGTTAGCCATCAACTCAATAGCTTCATCAATAAATCTCATATCTGGTTTTAACTGAGGTTTATAATTTTCATTTTTAAATTCTATAGGAGGATAGTATTTTGCATCAGCAAACTGGATATCCTTAGGGATATCAACTACAACAGGACCAGGCCTTCCAGAAGTTGCCACATGAAATGCTTCATGTATTACTTTTGCTAAATCGTTTGGGTCTTTTACAAGCCAATTATGTTTTGTACATGCACGAGTAATACCAACAGTATCTGCTTCCTGAAAGGCATCAGTGCCAATCAAATGAGTTGGAACTTGACCAGAAATACAAACAAGAGGAATTGAATCCATCATAGCATCAGTCAATCCAGTTACGGCATTAGTTGCCCCAGGACCTGATGTAACAAGAAGAACTCCAGGTTTTCCAGTTGACCTTGCATAACCTTCAGCAGCATGTGCTGCACCTTGCTCATGCCTTACTAATATATGTTTAGGAGCATCATTACTTTTAAATAATTCATCATACAAAGGCAAAACTGCACCGCCTGGATAACCAAATATATGGTCAACAGAATGGTCTTTTAGAGCCCTTAATATTACTTCTGCACCAGTTAATTCTGACATAATTAATCCTAATAAAATTTAAGCAGAAATTAAATTTTAATTCACATAAGGTCAAGAAGAATTATAATTTTTTAATAAAATTATCAACTATTTTGTCTGATAATTGCGTAGAAATGCTTTTCCATGTAATCATCTGATGTTTAGTCCAAGTTGTTTGCCTTTTTGCGTATTGATGAGTTCTGTATTTTATTAGGTCTAATGCTTCAGTAAAATCAATATTATTATTTAAAAATTCAGTAATCTCATTAACGCCTATTGCATTCATTATTGGGTCATTAATATTATATCCTTTCTTCAAAAGTTCTTCGACTTCTTCAATAGCTCCGCACCTCATCATTTCTTCGCATCTTACATCACATTTTTTATAAAGGTCTTCTCTAGGTAAAGTTATAGTAACTTTTTCAAATGGATTATTGAAAAGCTTCACTCTTTTTATATCCCAAAAATATGATATTTTCTTATTTGTTCCATTATATACTTCTAGAGCTCTTAATATTCTTTGCTGATCGTTTTGATTTATTATTTTTCCTGCTGCAGGATCTATTTTATTTAACTCACTGTAAAGTTTCTTAAGGCCATCTTTTTTTAAATCAGCAATAAGTTCCTTTCTAATTTTAGGATCAATATCTGGAATGGGAGATAAGCCATCTGTTATAGCTTTAAAATATAACCCTGTACCGCCAACAATAATTGGAATCATTTTTCTATTTAATATTTCATCAGAAATTTTTTTTGCTTCCTTAATCCAATCCCCTACCGACCAAACATCATCTCCATTTAAAAAACCATACATGTGATGGCTAGGATCTTCTTTTTTAATATTTGGTCTAGCAGTTAAAATATTTAAATCTTTATAGATTTGAATAGAATCTGCATTAATAATTTCTCCACCAATATTTTTTGCTATCTTCATAGCAAAATCAGATTTACCTGATGCTGTTGAACCTGAGATTAGGATTATTTTGTTTTCCATGATTATTTTGATTTTATTTAAATATATCTAAAAATATATAGAAAATTTAAACAAACAATTTTAATCAAATATGTTAATTAGAATTTATATATTTATTTTATAGAGATAGTTATGTCATTAATAAAACCATTTAAAGCTTTAAGGCCTTCAAAAGAAATGGCTGAAAAAGTTATAGCTCCGCCTTATGATGTTTTAAATTCAAAAGAAGCTAGAGGCATGGCAAAAGATATGCCTTATAGCTTTTTACATATATCAAAGCCAGAAATTGATCTTGATGAGAGTATTAATTTCAATGACGAAAAAGTTTATGAAAAAGGCGCAGAAAATCTTGAGAAGTTTGTTAACGAAGAAATTTTGCTTCAGGATAAAGAAGATTGTTTATATCTATATGAAATTTCTTTAGATGGAATAACCCAAACAGGTTTTGGGTGCATTGCGTCTATAGACGCTTACGATAAAAATATAATTAAAAAACATGAATATACTACTCCCGTTAAGGAAGATGACAGAGTTTTAAATATCACAAAATTAAAAGCACAAACCGGTCCTGTTTTGTTAACATATAAGAAAAATGATCAGTTACAAAATATTCTTAAAGAAAGTAAGAAGGGTCAACCTATTTACAATGTAAAAGCTCATGATTCTTCTATTCATAAAATTTGGCTTATTAATGAGAATGAAAAAATTGAAAAAATTGTAAATGAAGTCAATTCTATGGGAACATTATTTATAGCAGATGGGCATCACAGATCTGCAGCGGCATCAAGGGTTAGAAAAAAATTACTGGAAGAAAAAATTAATTCTGAAAAAGAAAATATTAATTACTTTTTAGCCGTTGCATTTCCTCATGATGAAATGAATATCCTTGATTACAACAGAGTTGTGATGGGGTTAAATGGTTACTCAAAAGATAGTTTTATTGAAAAATTGTGTGAAAACTTTGTTGTTAAAGAAGTAAATAAAATTTTCAAACCGTCGGAAAGGAATCATTTTGGTATGTATCTTATGGGTTCCTGGTATCATCTTTCATTAAAGGATGGTAAAGACCTTATTGATCATCCAGTTAAATCATTAGATGTTTCCATTCTTCATGATCTTATAATTTCATCCCTTTTAGATATAAAGGATGAAAGAAGAGATAAACGAATTGGCTTTGTAGGAGGAGCAAGGGGCTTAAAAGAGCTAGAAAAAAAGGTAAATGAAGAAAATTATGATGTTGCATTTTCTTTATTTCCAACACCTATTGAATCTTTAATTGCAGTTGCTGAAGCAAATGAAGTCATGCCTCCAAAATCTACTTGGTTTGAACCAAAGTTACTTGATGGATTAATTTCTCATAAACTTTATTAATTTGATTTATCGTCAAATGATAGAGCAACTAAAGAAGAAACCCTATATTCAGGTCTCCATACTCGTAAAAGTATTCTCTCATCTCCAGCTTCTTTTCTTTCATTCAATAGTTTGTAAGCTTGGTCTGGGGAGGTAACTTTAACCGTTGATTGATATGTTAAATTACCAGAAACTTTTTGATAAGTTATGCTCATTAAAACACTTCCGTCCGTTATTTTCTTAGAATAGGCTTCAGAATCTTCATCAACATCAACTACTGCTACCCCTATAATATTTGAAGGTATACTTTCTCTTCTTCTAATTTCTGGAGTTAATTCAACAAAACCAATACCCATGATTTTTTTCGATTTGTTTTCAATTTGACCTGTAATTAGTGATTCCTCATTACCCTCTAATCGACCTAATTTAACTGAAAGAGTTTTCTTTTTCCCTAAACGTATTAATTCTACTTTGACCTTTTTACCAATTTCAGTATTTGCAACATTGGTTGTTAGATCTCTCATTTTATTAATATCAGTTTTTCCGAATTTGATAATTACATCACCTGTTTCTATACCTGCTTTATCCGCTGGACCACCTTTAACAACATCTTGTACTAAAGCTCCCTTTTCTTCCTTTAGATCCATATCTTTAACTACTTCTTCAGTAACGTCTTGAATAACTACACCTAACCAACCTCTTCTTGTTTCACCAAATTCTTTAAGTTGATTAACAACAGGCGCTGCAAGATCTGATGGTATAGAGAAACCAATACCAATTGAACCACCTGTTTGAGAAAAGATCATTGTATTCACACCTATAACCTCTCCATCAAGATTTATAAGAGGACCACCAGAATTTCCTTTATTAATTGGTGCATCAGTTTGAATAAAGCTATCATATGGTCCTGAACGTATATCTCTTCCTACAGCTGAAATAATACCTGCAGTTACACTGCCTCCAAGCCCAAGAGGGTTTCCAATAGCAATAACCCATTCTCCTACTTTAGAGCTTTTACTGTCTCCGAAAGTTATAAAAGGTAGATCTTTCTTTGCATCAATTTTTAATAATGCTAAATCCATTCTTGAATCAAGTCCAACGACTTCCGCTACAAAAGTTTCATCATTGTTTAGCGTTACTTTTACCGTTGTAGCCCCCTCAACAACATGATTATTAGTTACGATATATCCATCTTTAGAAATGATAAACCCTGAGCCACCAGATCTTTGAGGTCTTTTATTTTTCGGGTTAGGTCTTCTTTCAAAAAAATCTCTAAAAGGATCGTCAAAAAAGAAGGGTGAATTATCCCTTTTTTCATTTTCCTTTTTATCATCCTCCTTGTATTCTTTTTCAGAAAGAATATTTACTACAGATGGTGAATACTTTTCTGCAAGCTCAGTAAAGTCCGGTAATTCAACAGCTCTTGAGCTTGATATAAGGAATAAACCAAAAAAGAAATCGAGAAAAAAACCAATCAAAGTTATAGTTAGAAATTTCTTAGAAAGTAAACTCATAATATATCTTAATCTATGCTAACTAACTCAGGACAAAGTTTATCGCTTAAACGTCCATTACTTTGAATTATATTAATTAATTCTATATTTTCGGAACTTAATTTTGTAGATACAGAATTTTTCTTTGATATTGCATTAGGGTCATTCAAAAACTTAAAAAATTCACTATCTGGAGATAAAACAATTGTCGTATCTGATCCTAGAGATTCCTCGTAAGACTTCATAGATCTATAAAAAGCAAAGAAATTTGGATCTAATCCATATGCGGAAGCAAAGATTCTATTTCTACACGCATCGCCTGTTCCTCTAATTATTTCTGAATCTCTTGTTGCTTCAGCCACTAAGACCGTTACTTTCTTTTCCGCTTCAGCGCGAATACCTCTGGAGATTTCTTGCCCTTTTGCTCTAAATTCTGCTGCCTCTTGCTGTCTTTCTGTTTGCATTCTTCTATAAATAGCTTGGCTATTGGCGTCTGGAAGATCTGCTCTTTTAATCCTCACATCAATAATCTCTATTCCTAAGTCTGTAGCTTGTTCGTTAACCTTTTCACTTATTCTAGTCATTAATTGATCTCGATTATCTCTAACTACAGCTACAAATTCTTCACCTCCCAGAACTGATCTTAAGCTTGAAGAAACAATAGCCTGCAATCTTGAACGAGCTATTCTCTCATCTCTAACGCTTATATAAAATTGCAAAGGATTACTGATTTGCCATCTCGTAAATGAATCTACTACTAAACGTTTCTGATCAGAAGCTATAACTTCTTCAGCTGGAGAATCTAAATCAAGAATTCTTTTATCTAAAAAATGAACTTGCTGAATAAACGGTATTTTGAATTTTAGACCGGCATCGGTTATTGGCGCACCAACAGGTCTTCCAAATTGAAGGACAATAGCCTGCTTAGTTTCGTGAACAGAATAAAAAGTATTAACTGAAACTATAAATATTAACCCCAAAAGAATAAGTACTGCTAGTTGTTTGCCTTTCATTTTAGTTTTCGCCCTTCTTTCTAACTTCATTTAAAGGAAGGTATGGCAAGACTCCTTGCCCGCCTACAGCCTCACTATCAATAATAACTTTATTCATATCATTAAAAACCTTTTCCATAGTTTCCAGGAACATTCTTTGTCTAGTTACATCTTTAGCTTCTATATATTCTGAAAATATAGAAACAAATCTTTTTGCCTGACCTTCTGCTTCTGCCACAGTTTGGGATTGATACGCTTCTGCTTCTCTTTTTATTTTTTCGGATTCACCTTGTGCTTCAGGAACAACTTTATTGGCATAGGCATTTGCTTCATTTCTTGCTCTTTCTTGATCAGCCCTAGCTGCTTGAACATCTCTAAAAGCATCAATAACTGCTGATGGAGGATCAACTTTTTGCATTTTTACTTCTCTTATCTGAATTCCAGCTCCATAAGAATCTAAAGTTGTTTGCATTAATGACCTTACGCCTTCTTCTGTTCTTTGCCTCGCGCCAGTTAAAATAGGCTGAATCTCTGAATTTCCAACAACCTCTCTCATAGCGCTTTCTGCAACTGCTTTTATAGTTCTTTCAGGAAACTGGATTCTAAATAGAAAAGCAGAGGCGTCACTAATGACCCAAAAAACTGAAAAATCAATATCTACAATGTTTTCATCACCCGTTAACATTAGGCTTTCTTCTGGCACATCTCTCATAGCCCTAGTATTATTTGAAAAAGTTGAGCTTGGCCCTCTCATTCCAATATCTATTCTATTAACAATAGTAACTTTAGGTGTTTTCACAGTTTCTATAGGCCAAGGAAGATGATAATGCAGACCAGGTGAAGTTTGACTTACAAATTTACCAAACCTCAATACAACTCCCTGCTCGTCAGCATTAACTCTATAAAGACCGCTTAATCCCCAAAGAATTACAACTACAAAGAACAAGAGAAAAAAACCTCTCCAACCTTTTCCTCCTCCTGGAATAAGTCTATTTAATCTTTTTTGCAGACCCTCAAAGGGATTATCAAAATCAGGCTGTCTTTGATTATTTGAAGATCCACCCCAAGGATCTTTATTATCTCCATTCCAACCGCTTGTATTTTTATTTACTGTAACCATAAAACCTACTAATTATTATCTAATATATTTACCTATCGAAATCTTATAAGGCATAATTTATTAATTGGTAAATTAATTTTATTAATATTAACAAAGTTTAATGAAATGGATAACAAATGTCTAATATATCTAAAAAAGAAATATTAGGAATAATTAAGAAAATTAAACTAGAAGGCGATGAAAGCCTTTTTTCTGAAAAATTAATTGAAGATATAATAGTAAAGGACGGTCATTTACAAATATCAATACTAGCTAATATTGATAATTTTCAAAAACTTGAAAGTGTAAGTAAGAAAATTGAAAATCATCTAAAAAAAGATGAAAGATTTCTTAGCGTTACTTGTGTTTTAACAAACGAAAAAGGAAATAATAAAGAATCAGAAAAAGATGAAAATAAAATAGAAGGAGTAAAAAGCATTATTGCTATAGCAAGTGGGAAAGGCGGTGTAGGTAAATCTACCCTTGCAGTTAATTTAGCTCATTCCTTTAAAGAAAAAGGCTTTAAAGTGGGTTTGCTTGATGCAGATATTCATGGTCCATCAATTCCGCACATGCTCAATTTGAGTGGAAAACCTGGATTAAGCGAAAATAAGAAAATAATACCTTTTGAATTTCAGGGCATTAAAGTTATGTCTATTGGATTTCTTCTTGAGGAAGATCAACCGGTCATTTGGAGAGGACCAATGGTTCACTCCGCGATAAAACAAATGGCTAAGGACACATTTTGGGAGGAAATAGATATTCTTATTGTTGACATGCCTCCTGGAACTGGAGACGCTCAGATAACTGTTTCACAAAATTTACCTTTAAATGGAGCTATTATTATCTCAACTCCTCAACCTGTGGCTCTTAACGATGCTAAAAAAGCTATTGGAATGTTTGGTAAGGTTGATGTAGAAATTTTAGGCATCGTTGAAAACATGTCATACTTATTGCTTCCTGACGGTCAAAAAGAAGATATCTTCGGAAAAGATGGCGGAAAAAATATGGCTAAAGAGTTAAATATAAATTTTTTAGGGTCCATACCTCTTGATAAAGAAATTAGAATAAATTCAGATAAAGGCGATCCTTCTGCACTTAAAGAAGAATACTTTAATAAAATAGTTAATAAACTGTCTGAAGTAGCTGTCTTTATCAAAAATTGAGTTTATGCCCGGCAACATCCCAGTCCGTTTTGACCAATCTACCGGTTGAAGAGAGTGTAATATAAGCTGTTTTTAGATCATCCCCACCAAAACATATATTAGTCGTTAACAAATCGTCTGTTGGAAAAAATTCATATTTTGACTTATCGGGAGATATCCTTGTTATTCCACCTTTGAATATAGTAGCTACATTTATCCATCCTTCAGAATCCACCGCTAATGAATCAAATAATGCTAATTCGGATGAACCATGTATAAAATGCATACTGCTGTGAATGCCAAAAGATTTTGGACCATCAATTACACCTGGCTCTATGATTGGATATCCCCATAATCGTCCAGGAGTTGTATCTGCTACATACACAACATCTTCTTTAGGTGATAACCCTACTCCATTTGCGCTTTCTATTGGGAAAACAACCTCTTTAATAAAGGTTCCGTCAATCTTTGCGTAAAATAATGCCCCTTGATCCTTAACCCTTCCATTGGTTTTCCCTAGATCTGTAAACCAAAAGCCTCCATCTTTATCAAAAACTATATCATTAGGTCCTTTTAATCGATTTCCATCACATTCAGTATATATCACATCAACAGAACCTGTTTTAAGATCAACTTTTTCTATTCTACCGCCCGAATAATCATTACCTTGCCCTCCAGGAATTAAAAGTCCATCAATCTCATGCCATTCAAATCCGCCATTATTACAAACATAAACACAACCATCGGGGCCTATTGCAGCTCCATTAGGGCCACCACCTAAATCAGCAATGATATCTTTTGATCCATCTACATTAACCCTTGTTAAAGTACCTTTTGCAATTTCAACCAATATAATTGTGCCATCAGGCATATATATTGGCCCTTCTGGAAATTTAAGGTCATTTGTTACTTCAATATATTCTTTTGTCATCTCCTTATCCTATTTAACTTTTTCATAAATTACCAATGAATGATATGCATTATCTTCGGGATCTTTATTTCTTTCTTCTCTACTTATTTCTTTAAATAGCTCT
>JAZAJI010000031.1:0-15419 GCA_036230365.1 Pseudomonadota bacterium | reverse complement strand
CCGTTTAATTCTATTCTGATTTCTATATTAGAGGATTGAGCATTTATTGAATTTTCAATTAATTTTCTTAATACTTGTGAGGGTCTTGTGAGATTATCCTTTCTATAATTATAGTCTTCTTCTCTTTCTTTAATTGGAGAAATATTTTTCAAAATTTATCCTTATATAAACATTATTCAGCTAAATAACTTTCAGCTTCCAATGCTGCCATACAACCCGTTCCTGCAGCTGTAACGGCTTGTCTATATTTTTCATCGGTTACATCACCGGCTGCAAATATTCCTTCTATACTTGTTTTAGTTGAATCAGGTTTTGTATCTATATATCCATTATCATTCATATTTAATTGATTTTTAAATATTGATGATGATGGGCTATGCCCAATAGCAATAAAAATACCATCTGTTTCAATCTTTTTTGTTTCATTACTCTTTTTATTTAATAATAAAGCCCCATTAACACTTAGCGGGTCTTCACTGCCTATAATTTCAGTTAATTCTGTATCCCAGATAATTTCTATTTTTTTATTCTCTTTTAAACGTGATTGTAATATTTTTTCTGCTCTTAGATTATCCCTTCTATGAATAAGTTTCACTTCATTTGCAAAGTTTGTAAGAAACAAAGCTTCTTCGACAGCAGTATTTCCTCCTCCTACAACTATTACTTTTTTATCCCTATAAAAGAAACCGTCACAAGTTGCGCATGCGGAAACACCATAACCTTTAAATTTATCTTCAGATTCAATGCCTAACCATTTTGCCTGAGCTCCAGTAGCAATTATAAGGGCATCGCAAGTATAAATATTTTCTGAATCAGAAATTAATTGATAAGGTTTTTTTGATAAATCAACATTAATAATAGTATCGAAAATTATATTAGTACCAACGCTTATTGCTTGTTCTTTCATTTGTTCCATTAACCAGGGACCTTGCACCACATCTGCAAAACCAGGATAGTTTTCAACATCAGTAGTTATTGTCATTTGGCCGCCTGGTTCTATACCAGTTAAAAGGACAGGATTAAGCATAGCCCTTGATGCATAAATGGCAGCAGTATAACCTGCGGGCCCAGAGCCTAAAATTAGTAATTTTGAGTGAATATTTTCAGTCATTTTTTCAATTCATAAAAAGTAATTGTCATAATATACTTAAAAGAGATTCTTATATATGTAGTCAACTACTTCTTGCGTTGCATCTAATTTCTTATTTTCATAAATCTCTATTTTTTCTTCCAAAGGTTTAATATGATTTGATTCTACTAAAGATATTATAAACTTCTCAAATCTTTTAGAATTACTTTTCATATCTATAAAATAAATAGGTTTAGGCACTGCTAAGGCTTCACTAATCATATTTGCCGAGTCGGGAGTAAGTATTATAACATCTGAAAATTTTAAGATTGCAAAATAAGGGTTAGGCCCATCATCGTCAAAGAGAAAATAATCCTTATTTTTTAATAATTCTTTTATTTTATTAGCTAAGTGTTTTGGCGTTCTTCTTGATAATGTTATTAAAGGAGTCCATCCATTTTTTAGTGCGATGTTGATTGAGTTTAAAACTTTATTACATTCAAAATCATCAAAACTATATGCTTTACTAACTCCCCCAATTAGAAAACCTGCCAATGGTTTAGAAAATTTTGAAAAAGTATTTTTCCATTCAGTATGCGCTTGGTTAAGTATATTATCGCTTACTCTATTTGGCGATGTTATTGTCTTTATAACATTATTCCCTTCAATACGATCATGAGAAGGGGCCCACACAATATCAAATTCTTTTGAACTAATTTTAGGGTCTTGAAGGTAAATTGTTTTACACTCTTTTTTTGATTTTTTTCTTATATATCTTAGATAAGGCACTGTTCTTCTTCCAGCAGAAATCGCCATATCGGGCCATGGACCAGTTAATTCATTATTAAATATTGGCTTTCCATAAGGAGCAAGTATTGAAAGGCCTATAGATGGATTGATTCTTTTTAAATCCGCCTTAATTCCCATTCGTTCTGTAATTCCTAGGCATTGGTTTTCGCATCCAATTAAACCCGAAGAAATTATCCAACAATTTTTTATTTTAGTATTTTTTTTGTTCATTCCTAGTTCTTTGTAATAATCTTGCGTATTTATAATATAATCTATAACATAAATTCTATGAAGCGGGATAATTTAGATTTTATTGATTTAAAAATACTTAGCAAACTTCAGGAAAACGGAAGAACAACTAATGTCGAGTTAGCTGAATCTGTTGACCTTTCTGCACCTCCTTGCTTGAGAAGGGTTAAAGCTCTTGAGGAAAGAGGATATATTAAGGGTTATCATGCTGAAATTGACCCTATTAAGCTTGGTTTTGAGGTAACTGTTTTTGCAATGGTTGGGCTTCATAATCAAGCAGAATCAGATTTACTGTCTTTTGAAGAACATGTAGGAAGCCTTAATTATGTAAGAGAGTGCCATATGTTAAATGGTGAAATCGACTTTATCCTTAAATGTGTAGCTCCGGATTTATCAAGTTTTCAGAATTTCTTAACTAATGAACTAACTTCTGCTCCAAATGTTGCAAGTGTAAAGACATCTCTTACCATTCGCCAATCAAAATATTTACCAGGTGTTCCTGTAAGTTAAAATTTAATCAAAGATTTTACCTGGGTTTAATATTTTTTCTGGATCAACTGCTTTTTTAATCTTTTGCATTAATTTGATTTCGTCTTTTTTTAATTTTATTGCATCTTTTTTTCTAATTAAGCCAACCCCGTGTTCTGCGCTAAAAGATCCATTGTATTTTTTTACAAGAATTAATAGGTGAGATCTTAATTTTTTTTCTAATGAAAGGAATTGCTTTGAATTTAAATTCGTTGGTTGGGAAATATTATAATGGATGTTGCCGTCACCAACATGACCAAATGTAATATTTTTTGCACCAGGTATAATTTTGTTAACTATCTTATCTGCTTCTTCTATAAATTTATGAATAGAAAAGATTGGTACAGAAAAATCATTTTTAATACTTGATCCATATTTCTTTTGTGCTTCAGAAATATTATCTCTGATTTTCCATAGAAAATTAGATTGATTAAGTGAATTGGCAAAGATCACTTCATTAATTAAGTTATGGTTTTGAGCATCAGCAATTTGTGTCTGAATTAAGTCAACCAAACCTTTGCTTTCCTCTATTTTTGAAAATTCAAATAATATATACCATTTGCTTTTCTTTTTAATTGGTAGTTTCGATCCATCTTTACCTTCTAAAGTAAGTTTAATAGAAGCGTTGTTCATAAATTCGAATGCAGTTAAGGGAGTAGATATATTTTTTTGTAAAAATCTTAGAAGTTCAATGGATTTTTTTGGATCTTTAACTGAACAAAAGAATGTAAATTTTTCTTTAGGTTTAGGAAATATTTTCAGACTAGCAGCAGTTATTATTCCTAAAGTTCCTTCTGATCCAATAAATAAGTCTTTAATGGAATATCCTGTATTATCTTTTTTTAGGGTTTTTAGTGAATCAATTATCGTTCCATCAGCAAGAACAATTTGTAAGCCTAAAGTAAAATCCCTTGTATTTCCATAATACAATACGGAAACCCCTCCAGCATTTGTAGCAATATTACCACCAATAGTGCAACTTCCCTCAGATGCCAGTGATAAAGGAAAAAGCATATTTTTTTCATCACAAATTCTTTGAATTTCTGAGAGTATCATTCCGGATTGAATAGTAATTGACTGATCTAATACATTGATATTGATTAATTTATTCATTCTTTCTAATGATAGAATAAAATGTTCTTCTGAATAAGATATTTGCCCGCCAACAAGCCCTGTATTTCCTCCTTGAGGTATTATTGATATTTTTTCTTTATGAAAAATCTTCATAAGGGAAGATATTTCTTTAACATTTTTAGGCTTTAGGATGCCTTTTGCTTTTCCAGGATATCTCTCTCGCCACTCTATGAGATATTTTCTTTTTTCTTCCTCAGTAAGTAAAAGATTCTTCTTACCAATAATACTTTCAATTTTTTTGATGATACTAATCTTCATGTTATAATTTTAACAACTATATTTATTTATTAAAGAAAGAAATACCCAGTAAAGATAAACAAAATGTTAACAAAATTTAAAAGCGCAATAATTTCATCTAATAATATAAAAACAGACAGAGATAAGTTTATAAATCTTATTGGAAATGATTGTTCGGAGGAATTTTTTGATAATACTGATAAAATAAACACTTCATTTATTAATCTATTGAATGGGTCGATAAATTTATGTGAAATCAATAAAGATTCTGATTTAATTTATGATTTTGATATGAAAAATTTTAACCAAGAAAATGGCATGAAGGCTTTATCATTTCAGTCTGACAGTATTGAAGATGATTTAGAAAAATTTAAAATAAAGGGCCTAAAAGTTTCTGAAATAAAAAAGAAGGAATTTATTGATACTGAGAATTCAATTATAGAGATATTATTTTTTACCATTATAAAAGAAAACAAATTTGGTCTCGACTTAGTCATATTTGAAGAGAAAAATTTATTTTCAAAAAATGAAATAAAACGCGAAAATGATCAAATTTCAAAATTTAATCAGGTTGTTATATATACTTCAGAATCAAATGACCTAAAAAAATTATTAATGCAAGATCTTGATATAAGGTGTGCTTTGGATAAAGAATTTGATTTTGGAAACGGTAAGATCAGAATGATGTTTTTTAGGATTGGTGGGGTAACAATTGAGGTGGTTGAGAATAAAGAAAATGAAGGAACTTTTTTTGGAGGAATTGGTTGGCATACAGAAAATATGAGATTTTGTCATAAGCGGTTATCAGAAAATAATTTTGATATTTCTGAAATAAGAAAAGGAAGAAAACCGGGAACGCTAGTATCTACTATTAAAAATGCACCATTAAATATTCCAACAATACTTATAGGTCTAGATGATTAATAAATTATATAAAATTTCATATATTCTAATACTTCTTGTGATTTATTTGTCTGCAACTATACATGCACAGGGTCTAGATAATTTTTCCAATGGAAAAGAATTAGTAAAAATTCGTTTCGCAACAGATTGGAGAGCGCAAGCAGAGCAGGGAGGTTTTTATCATGCATTAGCTCTTGGTTTGTATGAAAAAAACGGATTGGATGTTAAAATTATTCAAGGTAATTCAAGCATTAATATTCCCCGATTGCTTGCAGCAAAAGAAATAGAATTCGGAATGGGTTCGAATAGTTTTATACCGCTGAATATAATTGCGAATCAAATACCTGCTAAATCAGTTATGGCATCTTTTCAAAAAGATCCACAAATTATTATGACTCACCAATCTTCAAAAATTAAGAGTTTAAAGGAAATGAAAGACAAACCCATAATGATCTCTGATGCAAGTATAGGAGCTTTCTGGGTATGGTTAAAATCAAAATATTCCTTTAGCGATAAACAAATCCGTAAAAAAACATTTAGTCTCGCTCCGTTTTTAGTTAATGAGAATGCCATTCAACAAGGTTATTTGACTTCTGAGCCATTTCTTATAGAGAAGGAGTTAGGGGTTTCACCAAAGGTTTACCTACTTTCTGATTATGGGTACCCGAGTTATGGAGCAATGATTCTTGCTAGAAACGATATGATTAAGGAAAAACCTGAGATAGTTAAAGCATTTGTTGAAGCAACGATACTCGGGTGGAAAAAGTATATATATGAGAATCCTGATGCAGGTAATAATTTAATTCTTGAGCTTAATCCTGAAATGCAAGTAGAAATTCTTTTACAGGCAATTGATAAGATTAAAAAATATAACCTAATTTCAAATTTTCCTGACTATAGTGATATAGGATCAATGACAAATGAAAGATGGAAAGAATTTTTTACAATAATGTCGAATAATAATATTTATAAAAAAGATTTAAAATGGGAAGACTCTTTTACACTTGAGTTTATAAATGAAAATAAGTGATGTTAAATTTTTCAGGTATTCATAAGAAATTTGATAAAGAAATTTTATCAAATATTAATTTAAATGTCAGAGAGGGTGAGTTTTTATCAATCTTAGGTCCTTCAGGTTCAGGAAAATCAACTCTTCTTCGACTAGCGTCTAAAATTTTAAATCCATCAAAAGGTAAGGTGGAATATAAACAAGATAAAAATCCATTAATTGGGTTTGTTTTCCAAGAACCAACTCTAATGCCTTGGAGAAATGTATTAGGCAATGTCCTGCTTCCTTTAGAATTAAAAGAGGGCATTAATAAAACTAACATAGATATTGCAACTGAGTGGTTATCGAAGGTGGGGCTTGCGGGGAAAGAAAATAATTTTCCAAATGAATTATCTGGAGGACAAAAAATGAGAGTTTCTATTGCTAGAGCTCTAGTTCAAGGATGTGATTTGCTTCTTTTAGACGAACCTTTTGCAGCTTTAGATGAGATTACTCGTAATAAGCTTGAGAATGACCTTTTAAGTATTTGGGAAAAAGAAAGATTTACAGTTTTATTCGTAACACATTCAGTTTCTGAGGCTGTATATTTATCTGAGAGGATAATTGTTTTATCTAGTAATCCTGGTGAAATTATATATGAAAAGAACATTGATTATGATGGCTCAAGGAAAGAATTTCAAGGAAGCAATCATTACCATGAAATAAATAATCATATCTTTAAAAAATTAAAAGAAGGTATGAAGAATGTCTAGATTAACCAATTTTTTATCCCCCTTTATTGCTTTATTAGTAATTTTTTGTATTTGGGAATATTTAGTTTATATACTATCTGTTCCTCTTTATATATTACCAGCTCCAAGTAATATTTTTCTTTCTTTAAATGCTAATTTTTATGAATTAATTTTAGCTACTCTAAATACTTTAAAAATAACATTTTTAGCTTTTCTAATTGCTACTTTTATAGCTATATTTTTGGCGATCTTATTTTCTTTATCAAAGATATTAGAAAAATCTCTTTACCCAATTACAGTAATTTTTCAGGTAACACCAGTAGTTGCTATTGCTCCATTAATACTAATTTGGGTTGGTCTTGATAATGCGCAAACTGCAATACTGATTTTATCAGTAATTGTTGCCTTCTTTCCGGTTTTAGCTAATACGAATTTAGGCTTTCGTTCTGTTGACCAAAATTTAAAAGAGTTGTTTATTATTAATAAAGCCTCTAAATGGGAAACTTTGACAAAACTAAGTTTACCATTTGCCACTCCTTATATATTAACAGGAATGAAAACTTCCATAGGGTTGGCTCTGATTGGAGCTGTGGTTGCTGAGTTTGTGGCTGGAACAGGCACTTCAACAGGTTTATCATGGATTATAATTGAATCAGGAAACAGGCTAGATATATCTAAGTTATTTTCTGCATTGATTTTACTTGTTTTTCTTGGTGTTTTTCTCTTTTTATTAATGTCGGCATTAGAATATAATGTTTTAAAAAGGTGGCATCAAAGCACCAAAGATAATTGAGGATAAGAAAATGAGTGATTTATCAAAAAAGGCTTTAACAGTAAGTGAAGCCATTGATACTAGATTAACTTGTAGAGCATTCACAGATGAAAAACCTGGAAAAGAAACTATTATAAATATTATAAAAAAAGCAAGAAGGACTGCTTCAGGAGGTAATTTACAACCATGGAAATTATGGATAGTTTCAGGGGAGCCTTTAGAAGGATTTAAGAAGGATATTGCAGAAAAAATAAAGGAAAACCCTATGGGAGAAGGTACTGAGTATAATATTTATCCTCCTGATTTAAAGGAACCATACGAGTCAAGAAGAAGAGAAGTTGGAAGAGATATGTATGATGTTTTAGAAATTCCAAAAGAAGACAAAAAAGGAAGAATGAAACAATTCATTAGAAATTTTGAATTTTTTGGAGCACCAATTGCACTTTTTTTTGCAATTGACCGTCAAATGCAAGAAGGGCAATGGTCGGATCTAGGTATGTTCCTGCAATCTATAATGTTACTTGCTCGTGAAGAAGGCTTGCACACAGCTCCTCAAGAAGCATGGGCTGTTTGGTATAAATCAGTTAATGAATTTCTCAATATTCCTAAAGAACTAATGCTATTTTGTGGAATGGGTATTGGATATGCAGATCAAAATGATCCAATAAATACTTTTAGAAGCAAAAGAGCCGATATTGATGAATTTACCAATCTTATAGGTTTTTAAATAATTCTTTCTTTCCTGAAACTTTCGATTTGATCTTTACTAAATCCTAATTCTAAAAGAATGTTGTCTGTATCTTCTCCAAGTAAAGGTGGACTTTTCTTAATTTTATTATCTGAATTAGATAATTTTATTGGTAATCCCATAACGGGAGCAGGCGATTTTAATCCTTGATAATCAATGTTTTGAAAAAAATTCATTTCTTTAACATGTTGGTCATTTAAAACATCTTCAAGGTCGTTAACGGGCCCTGCAGGAACTTGGGCTTCAGCTAAAAGTTTTAAAGCTTCTTCCGAAGTTAAATCCTTGCACCAATCTTGTGTTTTATCACTAAGAATTTGTCCATTTTCTCCCCTCTTTATATCTGTTAAGAATCTTTCATCTTCAATAAATTCTTCAGCTCTAACTAATTTAGCCCATCTTTTAAATAGTGGATCACCTAAGACTTGAACTACTATCCACCCATCTTTTGTTTTCACCATATCAACTGGTCCGGCGTAGGGGCTTTTATTTCCTATAGCTTTTCTATTTTTCTTTGTAATTGCCTGTTCTATAATATGTGTATTCATAAAGGCGAGTGAAGTAGCAAATAAAGCTCCTTCAACTATTTGACCTTTTCCAGTTTTCTCTCTCTCTATTATGGCAGCTAGTGTTCCCATAGCAGTTAAAGATGCGGTTCCATAATCTATATAAGGTGAATACGCTTTAACAGGTTCTTCTTCATAACCAGTTAAGTATGCCGCTCCAGACATTGCTTGACCTACACCATCAAAACCAACTCTTTCAGAGTATGGCCCACCATGCCCAAAGGCAGAAACAGTTGTTAATATTATACCTCCGTTATATGCAGATATTGTCTCGTAATCTATTCCCATTTTCTTTAATGTTTGAGGAGGAAGATTTGCAACAACAATATCAGCTGATTCAACTAATTTTTTTACTATTTCTTGAGAGCCTTCTTTAGTTGGATTGAGAGTAATTCCCTTTTTATTCCTATTCATTTGCATGAACATAGCGCCTTCGCCGTTAGGGTTATCAATAGGGTGGACATAACGATCTTCTGAACCAGCAATTCTCTCCACCCTAATAACTTCTGCCCCCAAATCTCCAAGAAGTGCAGCACAATATGGTCCTGCAATATACCTTCCAAAATCTAAAACTCTTATTCCCTTTAAAATATCCAAAATTTTTCTCCTTAGATGAACATTAAAAAAAGTTAATAATAAAGAAATGTATTGGTAAAGGAAAATATTAGATAATTAATTAACAATAAATATTTGACCACATTTATTATTTAACCTCCCCAAATAAGAATGTGGTCAAATTAACAAAATAATAATGACACAAGCATTACATTTGAATTATCTTAGGTTTAGGAGATAAAATGCATATTTTGCTTATTGAAGATGATAATGATGCCGCTTCATACCTTATTAAGGGCTTGAAAGAAAGTGGGCATGTTATTGACAGAGCATCTGATGGTGAAGAAGGACTTTTTATGGCTCTAGATTCAAATTTTGATATATTAATTGTAGATAGAATGCTTCCAAAGTTAGATGGGCTGAGCCTTATAAAGAAAGTAAGAGAAGATCAAAATGATACCCCTATACTTATTCTTTCAGCTTTAGGTGAAGTTGATGAAAGAGTAAAAGGTTTAAAGCATGGAGCTGATGATTATTTAGCTAAACCATTTTCTTTTTCTGAATTACTAGCGAGATTGGAAGCGCTAAATAGAAGAAATCTTCCCGATTCTAGCTCTAATCTATTAGAAGTTGGAGATTTAAAATTAGATCTTTTAAGTAGAAGGGTTGAAAGAGAAGGAGAAGAAATTGATTTGCAACCTCGTGAATTCAAATTACTAGAATTTCTTATGCGAAGACCAAATCAAGTTGTAACAAGAACAATGCTTTTAGAGGGTGTTTGGGAATATCATTTTGACCCTCAAACTAATGTAATTGATGTTCATATATCAAGACTTCGATCTAAGATTGATAAGCCGTTTAAAGGGAAGCAAATGCTATTTACTGAGCGAGGCGCAGGTTATGCTTTGAGGCATAATGAATAATCCATTTAATCTAGCAAGTTTTAGGCTGATCTTTATTTATACATTACTTTTGAGTGTGTCATTTGGTCTTGTTCTAACATTTTTATATTTTACATCTGCTAGAGATATTCAGATAGAAGCGGATCAAAAAATAATCAATAAAGTTGAAGAGATAAATAGAGTTTATTTAAGAGGTAGAGAAAAAGGTTTGTTTAATTATGTAAGGGGTCAGATTTCCCGTCCAACCCTTAATATTTATAGACTATATAATGGTAGTAATGAATTTCTTGCAGGAAATATACCTGAGCCAACAGACCTAAAAATTAACGAAGATGGCTGGGTAGAATTTACTTTTAAAATGAATATTAATGGTGTTGAAGAAACTTATTATGGGCGAGGTAGAAATATAGTTACCCCATTTGAGAATCTTCGTCTCCTTGTCGGACGTGTAGTTAATAATGAAATAAAACTTAAAGAACGTTTTTTTTATAGTTCCTTATGGTCGCTTTTACTCATTATTTTTCTAGGTATTTTTGGCGGATATATTTTAAGTAGAAATTTCCTTAAAAGAATTTCGGATATAAATAAAACAAGTAAGAATATTATGGATGGAAACCTTTCTGAGCGTTTACCAACTACAAAAGGAAAAGACGAGCTTAATCAACTTTCTTCAAATCTAAATGAAATGCTAGATAAATTAGATTCTTTAATGACAAGTATGAGGGAGGTTACAGATAATGTGGCCCATGACTTAAGAACTCCTCTTAATAGAATAAGAAGTAATCTTGAAGTTACTCTTATGTCTAATCCAGATATTGAGCAATATAAGAAATCGATAGATGAGGCTATTCTTGAAACTGATAATTTGATAAAGACCTTTAATTCAATTTTATCTATATCTCGAGTAGAATCGGGGACATCAGATTTAGAAACAAAGTCAATAAATCTTGAAAATCTTATTTTAGATTTAATTGATTTGTATGAGCCCATCGCAGAAGCAAAAAATATAAAACTTACATCAGAGATTGAAAAAGAAATATTTTTTGATGGGAATATGAACCTTTTATCTCAAGCTATAGCAAATCTTCTTGAAAATGCCATTAATTATGGTTCAAGCTCTTCTAAACCTTTTATTACATTGGGTGCAAAAAAGAATAAAGAAAGTATTTCATTGTGGGTGAGTGATAATGGAAAAGGAATTAAGGATAGTGATAAAAAGAAGGTATTAAATAGGTTTGTAAGATTAGATTCTAGCAGAAGTTTAAAAGGTTCTGGGCTAGGTCTTAATTTAGTAAATTCAGCAGTAAAATTCCATAACGGTTCTTTAAAATTACTAGACGCTAAACCGTCAGGTTTAATAGTTTTAATTGAAATCCCTGTTTCCTAAGTTCCTCCATCTACAAATAAACACTGTCCTGTAACCCAATTAGATGCTTCTGAGGCCATATAAACAACTGCAGCACCTATATCTTCAGGAGACCCCCATCTTTTTAGAGGAATAGTTATATATTTTTTTAATTCCTCCTCCCTTTCTTCTGTATGCATATTCATCGAATCTTTAAAATTTTCAGTGGGAATAGGTCCTGGTGCAACTGCATTTACTCTAATATTTGGCGCTAACTCAAGTGCTAAAGTGGCAGTCAAACTATTTACTGCAGCTTTAGAAGCAGCATAAGGCCCGTTTTTTAGATTACCATCCATATTTTTTGCGGACCTAGAAGATATATTTATTATAGAACCACCTTCTGTCATTTTTTTTGCAGCGGCAATGCATCCGTACCAAACAGCATTGAAATTAAGATTAACTTGAGCAGAGAATTCTTCACTAGATGTCTTTGTTAAATATCTTGGTTTTCCATCTGGTAATCCACCAGCATTATTGACCCATATATCAATCTTACCAAAATCTTTAATGGCTTTTTCACAAAGTAAATCTATAGATTCAGTATTAGTTACATCTGTAGGAAAGATTATAGCCTTTCTTCCTATTTTTTTTATTTCTTCTTGAACCTCAATGAGATCTTTTTCTGTTCTTGATGCTAAAACTAAATCTGCTCCAGCTTCGGCTAACGCAACAGCTATACCTTTTCCTATTCCTTTTCCTGCTCCAGTAACTACAGCAACCTTATTATTTAAATGAAATAAATCTAAAATTGTCATGATTTATACCTCCATATATTATATTCTTTTAGAGAAAAGCTATGGTCAATTGGTTTATATATTTTTTATACTTCTTATTTGCATTAATATTTTCTTTTTTTTTGGTTTATATTTTAGGTAACAGAGAAACTCTAAATATCGATAATTTAAGAACGCAAGAATTATATTCTTATTTTGATGGAAAGAACGGGAAAACTGCCTTTTATTCTTTAGGAAATGATAATGATGAGCCTTTAATTCTTATTCACGGAGTATCTGTACCATCTTATTACTATAAGAATGTTGCAACTCAATTAACTGAAATAGGTTACAAAGTTTATCTTTATGATCATTTTGGGAGAGGTTTTTCTGACAGACCGATTATTAAATATGATATGCCGCTTTATGAGGATCAATTAAATGATTTCATTAATTACCTTTCTCTGGAAAAAGTAACATTACTTGGTGTTTCAATGGGTGGAGCTATTGCTGCTAATTTTACAGCCAAAAATAAAAATAAAGTAAAATCCTTAATTTTAAATGTACCTTTTGTAGGAGTTCAGACAATTACTCCAAGCTTATTTTCCTCTATACCTCTTGTACGCGATTTTTATTTACGCTTTTTTGTGATTAAGAGTTTTATTTCTAGGGGCTCTCGCTTAACGGATTATAGCCAAGATCCTTACCATTTTATTAATCAATTTAATGTAAAAGGTACCCAATACTCATTTAATTCTTTATTTAAGAGTTTTCTGCAGCATGATTTCTTAAGTGATTATAAATTTATAAACCAAAATAAAACAGCAGTTCATTTTACTTATGCTACAGATGATGAAGATGTACCTGTTCAATCAGTTTTAAATGCAATAAATCTTATACCATCGGCTAGATCTTATTCATTTGATGGCGGTCATAATATTATAAACAGCAGAACTGAGGAAATTATTTCACTAATAGAAGATTTTAAATCTAATTAAATTGTACTAGCGAGACCTTTTGCAGATAAGATTTCTATCCAATATCCATCAGGATCTTTAATAAAGGCAAGACCTTTCATATTACCATCGTCAGGTTTTTTTTGGAATTCAACTCCGAGAGATTCAAATCTTTTACATGCCTCATAAACATCTGGAACAGTTATTCCTATATGACCAAATCCTCGTGGATCGGAATTTCCATCATGGTGGAAAAAATCTTCATCATTTTCTGTGCCCCAATTATGCGTTAGTTCCAGCACTGCTTTTTGACTTAAAGCATAAGCAAATCTTTCCTGATTATTTTCAGGAACTGGATCATCTTCTTTTCTTAAATAAGCTAAGAAATATAACGAAAAGTCAAAATCAGGGAAATCCAGTTTTTTTAGAATAGTCATTCCTAATATTTTAGTATAAAAATCCAGCGATTTTTTTGGATCTTTAATTCTTAACATTGTTTGATTGAATACATAATCAAGAGTTTCTTGATCTGGATTTTGTGACATTTCTTCCATAAATTACTCCATATAATCTTCTGTATTTCACTCTAAAAAAAATAATAAAGCAATAAAAAAGGGCCATAAAATATGGCCCTTTTTATTCAGTTATCTAAGTTACTTAAAATTCAGCTGAAACAGTAACTCCGAATACTTTTCCAACAGATGGTGAACCAAATATCATCAAGCTAGATATATCTCTAACAGGAATAACAATTTCATCAGTTAGATTACGACCAAATGCTGAGATCTTATAATTATCCCATTTGTAAGTTACTGAAAGATCTATTTTTTCTATAGATGGAACCTTGCCAATTGCAATATTCGTTGTTGTTGATTCTTGTTCATCAACAAAGCTGTATTTAGCAAAAAGAGCTAATTCACCTGGCCCAACATCAACAGTATATGTTCCACCAAAGGAATAAGTTGTTTCAGGTGAAAATTTTGGAGTCAGGTAATCATTGTTTGTTAAAACAAGATTTCCTTCCGCATCAGCACCATCAAGGTCTGCTATAAATCCATCATATTCTGCATCTAAAAAACCAACATTTATAAAAGCTTCAAAGTTTTCGCTAACTAGAGCTCTCATTTCTACTTCAAGGCCTTCGTAAAGAACTCCTGCAACATTATCGATTACTGTAACAACAGTTCTCGTTGTTGGATCAAGTTTAATAGTATTTTCTTGTTTGTCTTCAAAATCGTTTCTAAAATATTCTGCGTTAAGCTGAAGTCTTTTATCCAGAAGTAAACTTTTGACACCTACAGCTAGAGTTTTAGCAAACTCAGGATCATAGGTATTTTTAAAATCTGAAACATTCTGATTTCTGCCGAAGAAACCGCCACTTTGGAAACCTTCAGAATAGGTTACATAGGCCATAGTATCTTCATCAACTTGATAAGTAAGTCCAATTCTACCAGAAACTTCATCATATTTTTTAAGCAGATTAGCTATACCAACTTCTCCCGGTAAACCAATATTTGCAAAATTATTTATATAAGCTCTTTCGATAGATGTTGAGTAAGATTGACCTCCGATAAAGTTCTTCTCTTCTTCTGTGTATCTTAGACCAAGTGTGAATGTCCATTTATCATTTATGATATAATCGAGATGTCCAAAAAAGGCTTGAGACTCCGTATTTTGTTCTTGAAGAAGTTTTTGAACATAATTTGGTCCTAAACCATTTTCAAGACCAGGTTCACAACGTATTGCTCCCAAACCTCCAGCTAAGCAAACCTGATAAAGGAAAGGTGGAACAAGAGTTGACCAAAAGGATCCTCGTGTCACCCAATCTTGGTGGTAAGTACTATCCCAGAAATATGCACCTAATGTTAGGTTGTAATTATCTGTAGTTCTTTCCCATCGTATTTCATGACTCTCTTGCTCATAATAGTTATATGCTTCGATCCATATCCAAGGCATCGCTACGCCATCATATTCCCATTTAGTATCTTCATACTCATCTCTATAACCGCCAACATAAACCAATCTATCTGTTCCATTGATATCCCAAGTAAGGTTTAAGGTAACCGCATCAGTATCATATTGACCAGGGTTAGTATCATCTGTTGAATATGTTGTGCTGCTAGCATTTTTATCATTTGAAAGGCATGTATTAATTC
>JAZAJI010000030.1:0-9781 GCA_036230365.1 Pseudomonadota bacterium | reverse complement strand
AAGAAGTTCAAAAGTTTTCAAAATCCATAAATTCTAAAATTGGAATTGTTATTTACTCTGTTGTGAGTGGAATAATCGGTTTTGTATCAGGTCTAGTCGGTATTGGGGGAGGAATTTTTCTTTCTCCAGCATTACATTTAGCGAAAGCTATGCCTTCAATGAATATTGCTGCAATTTCTTCAACTTTTATTTTTGTAAATTCAGTTGCTGGATTATCGGGTCAGTTTATGAAAGATAATAGCTCCGAATTACTAAATAATTATATAGAATATTCTTGGTTATTTTTGGCTGTTTTTATAGGTGGTACTATCGGGACTTATCTTGGAATCAAAACCTTTCATCCTGTTATAGTTAGGAGATTAACTGCAATATTAGTAATATATGTAGGGTTACGAGTTCTAATTGGATTTTAGAATATAATGGATGACTTTTCTTCACATATAGGAATTATCGGCGGAGGAATAGCTGGTTTTACTCTTGGTTGTACATTAAAAAAATACGGAATAAATACAGTTATATTTGAAAAAGAATCAATGGCATCTGAATCAGGAGCGGGAATATCTATTTCTCCTAATGGCTTAATACCTCTTGAGCATCTAGATTTAATGGATGATTTAAAGAATAATTCCTATAAATCACAAAAAGGAATACTTAAATACAAATCCGAATTTTTATTAGAAATGCCCTCACCTGTTTATTCAATGAATAGAAGAGATCTCATGCATATTCTATATAAAAGATATAAAGATCTTGGCGGTGAAATTCTATTTGATCATGAACTTACAAGTATTGAAAGGGCAGCGAAAGAGTTAATCTTTTCTAACTCAAATTCCTACAAAATAAATCATATAGTTGCATGTGATGGAATAAAATCTTTTATCAGAGAAAACTTTTTTTCGAAAGGTTCACCTCCGACATATAGTGGTTATAGTGCATGGAGAGGATTCGCAAAATCAGATAATCCTAATGTTGAAATTTATTTCGGACCAAATAGACACTTAGTTAGTTATCCTATCGATAAAAATCTTGAGAGAAGCTTTACTGGGATTGTAAAAACAAAAAATCAAGAAGTTGAGTCTTGGAAAGAAAAAGGAAGTCATGAAAATCTAGTGAAGGATTTCAAAGATTTTAACAAAGATCTTTCTTCACTTTTTGATTCAGCCAAAGAAATTTATAAATGGGGTATCTTTATAAGACCTCCGCTTAAAACTATAACAAAAGAAAACATAACATTGATGGGAGATGCCGCTCATCCAATGGTGCCTTTTCTTGGGCAAGGCGGTTGTATAGCTATTGAAGATGCTTATACCTTCGGTTATCTGTGTCATGAATTAAAATGTGATTTTAGTGAAGTTCAGAAAAATTATCATCTTTTAAGAGTAGAAAGAAACAATAAGATTCAGCAAATGTCTCTTATGCAAGGAAAGCTTAATCACATAGAAAACCCTCTTCTTGTTTATTTACGAAATCAATTAATAAAGAAAACAGGAATTGTTTCAAAACGTTTGAAAACTGTCCATACTTACGATGCACATGATGAGATAACTAAAGAGCTAAATTCTTAACTCTTACCGATTCCCCATCTAATACCTCTACGCAAGAACTCATAATAGACTTCTGTATCCCAGGCACATCTTTCAATAGTCACTTCTTCCTCAAACGGTCTCATATCATATTTTCCTCTACAATGACCGAGCAACAAATATAAAACCTTTCCTTTTCCAACATTATGTAAATACATTTGAGGGCGAGGATCATCATTTGGTGGATCAACGGCAACATAAGCATTGGCAGGCTCTGAATATTCAGCATCCAAAAGAACATGAATTTTATCATCATATTCACAATAATAAGGTTCGTCATAAACCTCAAAATCTTCAATTCCTTTTGTTAATTGATGCTCCTTATCCTTAACTCTCACTAAGAAATCCATGTTAGGAGGATGGGAAATAAAACGACTTCCAAGCAGCTCCATGTATTCTGGGCAAGTATTTGGTGTATCAGCTTTTCCACCTGCAAAGTCTAAAATTGCATTTGTTCCATGTAGAGCAAACCAATTTCCTCCACTTTTGAGAAATTCTTCCATGTGCTTTACATCTTTTTCTTCAGGTTTTAAATCACAAGTGTAGGTAATAAGAAGATTTTTCCCTATATGATTTTCAAAATTATCATATGTATCCGAAACAGTTGTATATATATCATCATGCTCTGATAAAAGTTTAAGAAGTTCTAATCTTGCGAAATCACTATCATGGTATTTTGCGTTACAAATAAGATGTACATGATATGGTTTTAATTCTTTATTCATATTTTCCCCCTAAAAAAACATAACATATTTTTTTAAACTTCTTAGAAATTATTTTTCTGGCAAAGCATAAGCTATTAAGTGATCAGAGGCAGGTGATCCAACGGCCCAATGACCACCAGCAGCAATAACAACAAATTGACGACCATCTTTATTTGTATATGTCATTGGCGTTGCGTGACCTCCAGTTGGAAGTCTAAACTTTGCTAATTCCTCGCCTGTTTCAGTATTAAAGGCTCGTAAATAATAATCACTTGTTGCAGCTATAAAAGTAACGCCCGATGCCGTAACCGTTGGTCCTCCAATATTTGGAGCGCCCTTAATCCACCAAAAAGGAAAAGGTGCAAGATCTTTTGATGTTCCTAAAGGTATCTGCCATAAATGCTCTCCAGTATTCAAATCAATCGCGGTTAAGTTTCCCCATGGAGGTTTCGTGCAAGGAACTCCTAATTGCGACATAAATCCATACGCCCTGAGCGTACAATATGGTGTTCCTTCATTTCCTTGTAATCCAGAAAATCTAGCCTGAACGCTATCCCTTGCCAAAGCTCCGATTGCACCTTCAACAATTTCCTTATTATTAGATTTTTTTGAATTTTCTATAGCAGTATTACATTCGTCTCTCGGTATCATAACAATTGTACTGGATAAATTCATCGTGTTAGCTATTAAAATATTTCTTGAAGAATCTATAGCTGGACCACCCCAATTTGCACCACCAATTGCGCTTGGGTAATGAACGCTTCCTTGAAGTGATGGAGGTGTATAAAGACCCTCATTTCTTAAATCTTGAGTAGCCCTCTTACAATATCCACGGTCCCAAGGTGTAAAACCAAATACATCGTCTGGATCTAAATAGGTTGGTGTAAGCGGAGCAGGTTTAGTTGGGAAAGGTTGAGTTTTAGTAACATAATCACCTTCAACAGCACCTTGAGGAACCTCTCTCTCTTCTATAGGGAAAATAGGTTCGCCAGTCTCCCGGTTTAACAGAAACACTAATCCCATTTTTGTCGTTTGAGCTAGTGCCTTAATTGTTTTTCCATCTTTTTCTACATCATAAAAAGTTGGTTGCGATGGAACATCATAATCCCATATATCATGATAAACAGTTTGAAAATGCCAAACGACTTCTCCTGTTGAGGCATTTAATGCTACGACAGAGCTAGAGTAATAATCCAAACCTTGACGATGACCACCATAATTATCTGCTGCTGTATTGCCTGTGGGAAGATAGACTAAATTAAGCTCTGGATCAGCAGATATAATTGACCAAACATTTGTAGTCCCTCTTTGATAAAGTTGATTTCCTGAATCATCTAAAACAGGTTCTTGGTTAGGAGGAATCGGATCCCAATACCAAATCAATTCTCCAGTTCTTGCATCATATGCTCTCACCACCCCTCCTGGAACAGTGGTACTTACATTGTCAGCAATAGATCCTCCGGTAACAATTAGATTATTTATTATAGCTGGAGGTGAATTAATATAATAAAAAGCTGGATCATGATCACCTAATCCAGATCTTAAATCAACTTTACCTTTGTCACCAAAATTTTTACATAATTTTCCAGTCTTACCATCAAGAGCAAAAAGTTCCGCATCGATTGTGCCTGTAATAATTTGGTGATAGCATTCTTCAGTCTCAGATTTTTCTTTATCTATCCAACTACTGACACCTCTACAATGAAGTATACCTTTTCCTTCAATATCAATCTTTGGATCAAAAACCCATTTTTCTTCACCTGTCTCAGAATCTAATGCGAATATTCTATTGTAAGGGGTGCAATAATATAAAGTTTCGTTCACTAAAAGTGGAGTAGCTTGGAAGGATGTCTGCTGGCCACTATTTGGAGCTACATCTTCTGTCCAATTATTTCCTTGATGATAATCACCAGAACGATGTGTCCAAATTTCTTCTAAATTTTTTACATTATCAATCGTTATCTCAGTTGCTTTAGAATAGTGTCCTCCTCCTGAGTCTTTTCCGTATGCTGACCAATCATCATTTTGCGCAAAAGATGAAGATGAAAATAAAATGAAACTAAAAAATAAAAAGAATTTATACATAAGACATCTATTTATTTTCTGGAAGCGCATAAGCAATCAGATGATCTGAAGCCGGAGTCCCAATAGCCCAATGACCACCAGCAGCAATAACAACAAATTGACGACCATCTTTATTTGTATATGTCATTGGCGTTGCATGGCCTCCAGTTGGAAGTCTAAATTTTGCTAATTCTTCACCTGTTTCAGTATTAAAGGCCCGCAAATAGTAATCACTTGTTGCAGCTATAAAAGTAACACCTGATGCCGTAACAGTTGGTCCTCCCATATTTGGAGCCCCTTTAATCCACCAAAAAGGAAATGGCGCTATATCTTTAGAAGTTCCAAGAGGAACATTCCATAAATGCTCTCCTGAATTTAAATCAATACCTGTCAAGGTTCCCCAAGGGGGTTCTGTGCAAGGTACGCCTAAAGGGGAAAAGAATCCCATAGATCTTAAATTACAATAAGGAATTCCTTCATTCTGCTCAATACTTGTAAATCGTGCTTGTGTATCATTAATAGCAAGTTCTTCAAGAGGTTTGTTACAATCCTCACGCGGAATCATAACTATTAGGCTTGCTAAATTCATTGTATTAACAACCATCACATTTCTTGAATGATCTACTGCTGGACCTCCCCAATTATTACCGCCTATTGCGCTTGGATAATGAATTGAACCTTCAAGTGAAGGGGGTGTATAAAGGCCTTCATTCCTTAGTTTTTCAGTTGTTCTTTTACAATACCCTCTATCCCAGAAAGTAAAACCATAAGCGTCTTCTGGATCAAAATAAGTTGGATTCAATGGCGCAGGTTTTGTTGGAAAGGGTTGCGTTTTTGATAAATTTTCACCCTCTAAAGAGCCTTGAGGAACTTCTCTCTCTTCAATAGGGAAAATAGGTTCACCAGTCTCACGATTTAATAAGAAAACTAATCCCATTTTTGTCGTTTGAGCTAATGCCTTAATTGTTTTTCCATCTTTTTCTAAATCATAAAAAGTTGGTTGTGATGGAACATCATAATCCCAAACATCATGATAAACAGTTTTAAAATGCCAAGCCACTTCTCCTGTATCTGCATTCAAAGCGACAACAGAACTGTTATAGTAATCTAAACCTTTCCTATGACCTCCATAGTAATCAGGTGATGCATTTCCAGTTGGAAGATAAATTAAATTAAGATCAGGATCAGTAGAAATTATTGACCATACATTTGCTGTTCCTCTTTGATAAAGATGATTTCCATCATCATCAAGAACCGCCTCTTTTCCTGGAGGTATAGGATCCCAATACCATATTAATTCACCTGTTCTAATATCATAAGCCCTAACAACTCCGCCTGGTATATGTATAGAGAGATTATCGATTACACTTCCCCCGACTATCAATTTCTCTCCAATTATTGCTGGCGGTGAAGAACTCCAATAATAGGTATCTGGATGATCACCTAATCCTTTTCGTAAATTAACTATGCCTTTATCACCAAAATCATTGCATAACTTTCCAGTCTTCCCGTCAATTGAAAAAAGTTCAACATCCATCGTTACTCCAACAATACGATGGTAACAAATATCAGATTGGCTTTTACTTGAATCTTTCCAACTGCTTAAACCTCTACAAGTTTTGAGAGGTCTTCCTGCAGGATCAACTTCAGGATCAAAAATCCATTTTTCTTCTCCCGTTTCAGGGTTTAAGGCAAAAACCCTATTGAAGGGAGTGCAATAATAAAGTGTTTCATCAACTAATAAGGGGGTAGCCTGAAAGGAAGTCTGAATTTCATTTGAGATTGTTCCCCTTGTATTAGCACCGTCTTGAAAATCACCTGAACGATGAACCCACGCTCTTTCTAAATTATGAACATTTTCCGGAGTAATTTCTGAAGCCTTAGAATAGTGACCTCCCCCAGAACCTTTTCCGTATGCTGTCCAATCATCAACCTGTGCTGTAATTTGAAATGAAAATAAAATAATAATTAAAAATAAAAAAAGATTCTTCATAAGATTTACTCCTCAGCCCCAATACTAAAGAAGGAATGTTTTATAATCTTCCAATTGCCTTCTTTTTTCTCCATAAAAGTTTCATAATAACCCCATAAAGTTACAGAATGATCAATACGATCATTGTAATATCCTCTGGCATTTAAATTTGTTCTGACTTTTACCAATCCATCTTCAACAGTAATTAATGGATTTCCAATCATATGTTGTGAAATTCTATATAATGCTCCTGCCTCCTTTATATAGGATAGCCATTCTGCCTTACCATTAATTATAATATCCTCTCCAGAAAAAAAACTAGGATCAAAAATCAATCTTGCTTCAACATCATCAAAAAAGAGAGAATCAAATAAATCATAATCCTTACTATCAACTGCAAGACCATATTTGTTCATCACATCAATTATATCTAATCGGTCAGCTACACTTAGATCATCTGCATTTATAGAAATATTGACTAAAAATAGAGCCAAAAAAAGGAAAATAATTTTAATTTTTTTCATAAAAATCCTGAATAACATTATTTATAAATTATGAAACAATATTATAAAAAACTCCAGACAATAGTCATTTATTGATTAATTTAAAAACATTAGTTAAGTCGAATTATTGACATCTTAGTATTTTTAATTGTTAATAAAGCATAATAAAAATTAGTTATTAATATGGCAGAAATAGAACAAGACTTAGAGAAAAGAGAAAATCCTACAAAAAGGAATTTTAAAGCTAAAGAATTTATACCAAGAAAACCTATTCCCGATATTGGGCAAGAAATGCTTGATGGCGAAAGGTTTTATTCCAGAGAGTTTATGAAAAAAGAATGGGAATCTATCTGGACAAAAACATGGCAAATCGTTTGTAGAGTTGATGATCTTAAATATGAAGGTTCTTTTATTACACATGAGATAGGCAAAGAATCCTTTCTTATAGTTAAAGGTAATGATGGAAAGATCAGAGGTTTTTATAATGTTTGCCAGCATAGAGGAAATAAACTCTGTCAAATTGAAGAAGGTGAGCTAGATACTTTCTCTTGCCCTTTTCACGGATGGAAGTGGAATAATGATGGAACATTAAATTCTGTATTTGCTCCAGAACTTTATAAACAATTTGAAAATGGCGTTCCTAAAGATAAATTAGGTCTATCTGAAGTAAAACTAGATAGCTGGGGTGGTTGGCTTTGGTTAAATATGGATGATAATTGTGCTCCGCTTGAAGAGTGGCTTGGTGAATATGGTGAACATCTTGAAAGTTATAATTTTGAAAATTTTGAATTAATTGATTATCAAACTTTTGAATGGAATGGAAACTGGAAGCATGCTGTTGATGCTTTTAATGAAAGTTATCATTTTACTGCACTTCACCCCGACATGATAGAATTTGGTGAAGGCCACGACATACCAATAGAATTATCTGGTCCGCATTCTAGAATGATTAATTTTAATGACACCGTAAGTCAGGTAGTTGAAGATAGAGAAAGTTTTACGGACCTTAGAGAGCAAATGATGGGTGATCGTAAAAAAGGTAAAATGGATGATGTTGATGCGAATTATGACGGACCTGCGAAAGATTTACATCTCTTCTATATAAAAAAGCGAAGAGAAGAAGAAAATGAAATCGAATATTATAAAGATTTAAACGACGAACAGCTTATTCATCAATACCATTACTTTTTCTTCCCAAGTGCTGTTTTCACAAATAAACCAGAAGCTGCAAATGTCTTTAGATATAGGCCTCATGCCACCGATCCTGACAAATGCTATTATGACTTCTTTATATTGTTAAATAATCCAGAGGGAAAAGAGTTTCCTCCAAGACCAGAACATAAAATATATAGAGGTAATGGACCTGAACTTTATGAAGAAGCTTTTAAAGGAACTTTCCCTCCAGTTTTCTGTAATGTTTTAGCTCAAGATGGCTCTAACATGGAAACTATGCAATGGGGAAACAAGTCTGATAGCTTTAAAGGCGGAATTCTTTGTGAACAAGAAATACGTATTAGACATTTTCATCAAACAATAGATAAATTCATAGAAGAAAACAAATAATCACCAATAAAGGTATAAAAAATGGCTACTTTAAATTTTAATTCAGGTAACAATTATATAATTCCAACAGAAAACGATATGAATTACAGGGGTCAGCAAGGAAATGATGTATATATCATTTCAAAAGCAACAGAAAGTAATGCAAAGATTAAGATTACAGATACTGAAGGTGCAAACATAATTCAGCTAGTTGATGGAATAACAATTAGCACCTCACTTTTTACTAAAAACGCAGCTAGATTAACACTTTCAAACGGAACTGAAATAACAATTAATGGCGCTGACAAATTTACCTATGAAACTAGCGGCAATTCAACTTCGGGCGATATCGGTTCGCAATGGACTTATTCTGATTTTGTAAAAGGAATGGGAGTTACTGGTGGCCCTCCTAGTTCGGGGTCAGAAAATGGAACAGAAAATTTTGTAATAAGTAATTCATTTGAAGTTCCGGAGGATACAAGTACAGATAATTCAAATATAACTTATACTGTAGTAAATATAAATGTATCAGCAGATGAAACTATTACAGCCACAAATGCTGCCGAAGATTTTCGTTTTGAAGTCGATACAGATGGTGTTTCAAAAGAAGGCGCTTACAACATCACCATCGATGGATTTGATAAATCAAATGACAAATTAACTCTTGTTTTAGTTGGAGCAACATCTAATTTAACAACCCAAGAATTTGATGCAATTAATAATGTTGAAGTAACTTCAGATGGGATAAGTGGAACACAAATATTCTTTGCCCCAGATAGTAACATGGAAAGCGCTAAATTAGTGCTACCTAATATTGAAGAATCTTTTTCGGATACCTGGACTGCAACAACGTATACTGTTGAAATTATTGCTGATGTGAATCTAGTATAAATCTGAAATTTTGGTTGCGGGGGTAGGATTTGAACCTACGACCTTCAGGTTATGAGCCTGACGAGCTACCGGGCTGCTCCACCCCGCGACAATCTCATATTATTGTGAAAAGTAAATGTAATTTATAAGCCTGGCAACGACCTACTCTTCCACACCTTAAGATGCAGTACCATCGGCGCTGAGAAGTTTAACGGCCGAGTTCGGGATGGGATCGGGTTTAGGCCTCTCGCTATAATCACCAAGCTAATAAATTACATTAAAAGTAGAATATCGTATCAGATGAATATTAAAGATAAGAATGATCAAGCCAATCGAGTTATTAGTACCAGTCAGCTCCATGTGTTGCCACACTTCCACACCTGGCCTATCAACGTGGTAGTCTTCCACGACTCTCAGGGGAGAACTAGTTTCGAGGGAGGCTTCCCGCTTAGATGCTTTCAGCGGTTATCCCGTCCGTACATAGCTACCCTGCTATGCCGCTGGCGCGACAACAGGTCCACCAGAGGTACGTCCACCCCGGTC
>JAZAJI010000029.1:0-14754 GCA_036230365.1 Pseudomonadota bacterium | reverse complement strand
TCTTTGTTTTTTGAATGAAAAATAAATTCCATTGTACCCCATGGCGTTTCATTAGAGAGGCCAAAGTGCCTTATTTTTCCTAATTTAATCAATTCATCCAAAGCTTCCAGTATTGTATCAATTGAATTTGAAGGACCATCAATGTGTTGGTAGTTTATTGACCCCCCAAAAAGGTTCATAGGTCTGTCAGGCCAATGTAATTGATACAAATCAATATAATCTGTTTGTAATCTTTTAAGGCTTTTATCTACAGCTTCAAATATTTGCTCTTTGGTTTGTTCTGTAGGAATTTCTTCGTTTCTTAACCATGTAAAAGGGGCTCGGCCACATACTTTTGTAGCAAGAATAATTTTTTCTCTATTTTTTCTTTCCTTAAACCAATTTCCAATAATTTTTTCGGTTGAGCCTTGTGTCTCTTTTTTTGGAGGCACCGCATACATCTCAGCTGTATCAAAAAAATTTATGCCCATATCTAAGGCATAATCCATTTGTTCAAAACCTTCTTCCTGGGTATTTTGTTGACCCCAAGTCATTGTTCCAAGGCAAATTTCACTAACCTCAATATCTGTAGTACCTAGAATTCTTTTTTTCATTTTTTTCCTATAAATAATAAAAAATGAAGATGCTATAAATAAAAAATAAATACAAGTGATAACTTATGGTGATCCCGATAGGATTCGAACCTATGACCTTCAGATTAGGAATCTGACGCTCTATCCTGCTGAGCTACGGGACCTTTTTTTTAAAAATGTTATTTATTACAGAGTTTATCAATCCAATTATGGTAATGTTGTTGTATTGGTTCATTTTTTCCAAAAATAAATTCACTATTCCCATTGGAATTAATGCCTTCCTGTATTTTAAAATTCATTACATAATCTTCATCTTTTACAGCTTTTAAAGTGAGATCACTAAAATCTTCAGCTTCTTTTACTTCTTTTTCTGTTTTAGGTTCTTTTTGGCATAAAATATTTTGGACTGTAATAGTGCCTTCTAAATCCTGAGTTGGGTAAATCATGCTCACTAAACAAAATTGGTTCAGAATAGCCGATATTGAAAGATTAGGAAAACCTGAATGGATAAGTCTGATATATTCTTCTGGCACCCAATCTTCTTCATTAATCTTAGTTAACTCATTAATATTTTTTTTCCCAAATGCAAATCTTTGATGTGGCCCATATGTATCATGGGCAATTAGATTAACGATTGTATTTTTACCTACTGTTTCTGGGTGCACCATATGATGATGATAGCCGTCTAAGTACCCATCCCAACAGATTTTCCAACTTGGACCAGATAATGTTCTTTGCTTGTAAAGATGCCAATCTCCAAGACCAATCTCATTAAGTTCTTTATCGAATCCACTCATCCAATTATCAAGGTCACAATTGTGATCGGGATTAATGCAAACCCACAAAAATCCTGACCTTTCTTCACAAAATAGTTCGGTCAATTTAATTTTAGATTTATCAATATCGCCAAAAGTATCTGATTTAAATATATTGATTAATTTTCCTTTATTATCATATGTCCAGCCATGATAAGTGCAGCTAAATTTAGTTTTACTACCCTTACCTTTTTCACATACTGGCGCTCCTCTATGTTTACAAACATTTATAAATGCACGTGCTTTACCTTTTTCATCTCTTGTTAATAATATTGGTGTGTTGATTGCATCAAAAGTTTTGTAAGTACCATTATCTGGAAGTTCAATACTTAAAGCTATCGGAAGGGGAAAATTTTTAAAAATCTTATCTACTTCAGATTGAATTAAGTTTTTATCAGTGTAATCTGATACAGATTTTCGTAAAATTGTTTCGGCTTGATCAGTAGTCCCGTTAAGATTGTGTTCAAGTAATCTTTTTGCTAGAGCGACCATTTTATTTTTTTGATGGGCCATGATATTATTATATACTATAAAGAAATATTTTCAGAAGATGATTTTTTAGTTGCTTCATTCAATATTACTTCTATTTTTTCTACTGCTTTTTCATCATCAGTTTTTTCTACTACAGCCACTTCTCTTGCTAATCTATCCCGAGCAGATTCATAAAGTTGTCGTTCAGAATATGATTGTTCAGGTTGACTGCTATTTCTAAATAAATCTCTAACAACTTCTGTTAATTCATTTAAATTTCCTGAATTAATTTTTGATTCATATTCTTGAGCTCTTCTGCTCCACATAGTCCTTCTTATTTTTGCTTTACCATTAAGAATTTCAAGTGTTTTTTTCAAGTTTGCTTTAGAAGAAACTTTTCTTATTCCAATTTCTTTAGCTTTTTTTGTAGGTATTTTTAACGTCATTTTCTCTTTTTCAAATATGACATTATACATTTCCAATTTTTCTTCAGCGATCTCGTATTTCTGGATTGAAGTTACTTCACCAACTCCATGTGATGGATAAACAATATGATCACCTATTGAATAATCTAATTGTACTTTTTTTGGTTTAGCAGTTTTTTTTCTGGCAATTTTCGCTTTTGGTTTAGTTATTTTTTTTGTCTGTGAAGGCTTTCTAGATTTACTTTTTGGTTTAGATTTTTTAGACGCAGATACTTTTTTTACAGCTTTTTTGGTTACAGTAGATTTTTTTATCTTACTAGTAGTTTTTTTTGTCTTAGTTTTTTTTGTTTTAGGTTTGCTTTTTTTCTTAACTGTCATATTTAAACGCTTTTATAATTAAATGTAGACGGGGGTTTAGCAATAAAACCTTAATTTTGCAAGGATTTAGTATTAATTAATCGCCATCACCTGGATTTTCGCTAAAAAAATTATCATATTTATTTTCTAATCCTGAATATTCTTCGGCATCATTAGGCTTCTCTTTGGCTTCTGTTATATTAGGCCAAATTTCAGAGAACTTTTTATTAATTGTTAACCATTTTTCTACACCATCTTTTGTATCAGGATGAATAGCTTCTTCAGGGCACTCAGGTTCGCAAACCCCACAATCAATGCATTCTTCAGGATGAATAACAAGCATGTTTTCACCTTCATAAAAACAGTCTACTGGGCAAACCTCTACACAATCCATGTGTTTGCATTTAATACAAGCTTCATTAACAATGTATGTCATTACTATGAATTAAATTCTTTTCGAATTTCCCCTGATTGTTTGTCTGTAATATAGAGCAACCCGGATAACCTTCTTGTGAAATTTGATTCAAATGGGTCTATATTTCCATCAGCATTTATAACTTTGCAAACTAATCTAAAAATATTTAATTTTAGTTTTTCGTCGGAATTATCATTTATAATTTTCGTCCACTTATATATATCTGCAGAAAAATCTTCCTCCTCTAATGCTTTTTTATATAAATCTTCTAAATTCTCATTCTTTATTTCTAAATCATTTAAAGCAATATTTTTAATTATATCTAATTCTATATCATCTTTATTACCATCAATTGATGCCGCTCTTAAAAGAATAACTATAATTGCAAGTTCTATATCTGAAGATGGTATAATATTTTCAGATTTACTATCATCGCCAAAAATCTTTTTAAATATTTTAATCATTTCTCTCTCTTTTATAGGATTTGATAATGAGTTTTTGCTTTTTTATAATCTAATCTTCTTTTTGTAAAACCAATTACCTCAATTACCATGATTTGATCATTTTTTCTTAAAGTAATTATGTCACCATATTTTAGTTTATTTGATGGTTTCTGAATTTTTACTTTGTTTATTCTTACTTTACCTTCTTTAATTAATTTCTGTGCAATATTTCTTGTTTTTGCAAGCCTTATTCTATAAAGCCAATTATCAGTCCTTTGATGCTCAACATCAAATTTTTTCACTTTAAAATTTTTTAGATTTGTCATTTTGAATCAAATTTTTCTTTTAATTTAATTAAATCACTATCGCTAAAAATATTGTTATTTCTAATTTTTACTTTTTTAGGTTTTTTTTGAGAATAAAGAACTCTAGTTCTTTTTAGATCCGCTAACCATATAATATTCTTAATATTTTTATCTTCTTTTTTGATAATATATCCAAGGCCATTAAGAATATCTTTCATTTGAGATAGTGAGGTTCCAAGAATTGAAACCATTTCATCAGTAATAGTGAATTGATTCTTATTGGTATTATTTTTTATATTTTCATAAATGATTTTGTCTAACCTTTCTAAAATATCAATTCGAATAGCGCTTTTTTTTATAATTTTATAACCTGAATATTTATATAATTCAGGAAATACCTTTTTATTTATTTCACAAGAAGTAATCCCAGCTTTTGGAAGAAGGTTAATTTGTTCCTTTATATCATCAGTTGTTAAATTACTTTTATAATAATTTAACCATAAGGCCGGTAATATTGAGGAGTATTTTGGTTTTATTACTTGAGAAATATATACAGAGTACTTTCCTATCTTAACTCCATATTTTTTTAACTTTCTTCTTGATTCTAAGTTTAGATCCTTTATCTCTTGTTCAACTTCTTTTCTGTTAATAATTCCTAAATCTTTTACTATTCTATACGCTAATCCTCTTTCTTCTTTTCCTAGGGTTATAGAATCTTTTAATTTTATAAGGTCATTCAATTGATCTTTTATATTTTTCTTTAAATAAATATTAATATTTCCTTCTAACTTTTTTACTAAGGAATTATCAATTTCGGTTTCCGTTAGCAAAATTACTTCAGGGAAGAGTATATCCTTACCCTTTTTTATTTTTGCTATAACTTCATTATTTATGGATACTGATAATGATCTATCTATACTGAAACCATAACTCTCAGATTTTATATAACTAGAAATTCTTTTTTTGATTTCTTTTAATGCAGTTTTTTTTAGAAGGTTTTGTATTTTCTTTTCAATTTTCTTTTGAGTGCCTAGATCCTCTGTAAATTTTAGCCCCTCTATCTTACCAAAATAATTTCCATTAATTGTAATTTCCCCATTTTTATTTACACCCGATAGAATATTATTTTCATCAATAAAATCCTTTTGGAATCTTTTTGAATTACTATCAACAAATCTTTCAGTAAGAGCCTCATGTAATGCATCTGATAAATTATTCTCAATTTCCATAGATTTTTTTTGCCAGAAATCGAAATTTAAAACCCAATCTTTTTTGTTCGAAATAAATGACCAAGTACGTATTTCTGCAAGCTTATTAGATAAAGAATGAATATTATCATTGAATGTTGAATTAAGGTTCTTTGTATATTCTTCCATAGATTCATCACTTAACTTACCTTTTTTTATTAAACTAAAGTATAGATTTTCAATAATATTTAGATGGTAGATTTCATTATTTTGTCTAAAATTTGGTATTTGGCATAACTCCCAGAAAAGTTTAATGTTATTTTCACTAGAAAAAGATGAACTTATTTTAGTGTTTTCAGAGAGCCTTAATAAGGATTTAAAATCTTCTGTAATTGGAGTATTTCTTAGAGCATAGTTTTCAGATTTTAATTCTAGGCTATTTACCAAGCTTTCAAGACTATCAAAATTTAAATTATTATTTCTCCAAAAAGCATATTTAATCTTATCAAATTCGTTATTTTCTATAGAAACTACACTTTTTATTTCTAATTCTGGTATATCTGCAGTAACTCCGAAAGTTCCATTTTTTTTATATCTACCGGCTCTACCAGCAATTTGACCTAATTCATGTGGGTTAAGATTTCTAAAACTTTTTCCATCAAATTTTCTATTTTCTGCAAATACAACATGATTTAAATCTAAATTTAAACCCATGCCAATTGCATCTGTTGCAACTATATAATCTACTTCACCTTCTTGATACATTTTGACTTGTGCATTTCTAGTACCAGGGCTTAATGCTCCCATAATTATTGCTACACCACCTTTATTTTTTCTTATAATTTCTGCAATTGAATAAACTGAATCAGTTGAAAAGGCGATAATGGCAGTCCTTCTCGGAAGGTTACTAATTTTTTTATAGCCAGTGTAAGTTAGTTTAGAGAATCTTGGTTTATTTATAAATTCTACTTTTGGTATAATTTTTCTAATAATCTTTTCTGCAGTATTGGATCCCATAAAAAGGGTTTCATGCATACCTCTGAGACGGAGTAATTTTTCAGTAAAAATATGACCGCGCTCTGGATCACTTATTAATTGAACTTCATCTAAGCCAACAAATTCTACTGGTATATTCGTTGGCATAGATTCAACTGTACAAATCCAATATTTTGGATTTTGTGGAATTATCCTTTCTTCACCAGTTATCATTGCGACTCTAGAAGGGCCAACTTTCTTAGACACTTTATCGAAAACTTCTCTTGTTAATAATCTTAATGGTAACCCTATAATCCCAGATTTGTACGAGACCATTCTCTCAATTGCATAGTGAGTTTTTCCTGTATTAGTAGGGCCAAGTGCTGCTTTGATGTTCATAATCTTTTTTTAAGAGAAAAAATTATTTATTCAAGGGTTATATATTTTTTTATATATACAATATGTTGTAGGTATTAACTTATATAGGAATGAATATCATAAGAACATTTCATGACCGAATCACTTACATTAAGGTTTTCATTATATGTTCTATACTATATTTAGTAGTGTTATTATAAAAAGACACTATTCAAAAAAAATAACACTTATCATCTTTTTGTTGTAATCTTTTATAGGCTTTTAGACGGAGATTACTTTGGATTTTGAAATACCTAAGGAAATTAAACAATATTTAGATGATCTAGATATATTTATAGAAAAAGAAATTAAACCTATAGAAAATAAAAACGATAATGTTCGTTTTTTCGATCATCGTAGGGAAGATTCAAGAACCGATTGGGATAAGAATGGTTTGCCTTCAGAAGATTGGGAATCTTTATTAGCTGAAATGAGGAAAGCTGCAGATAAAGCGGGTCATTTAAGATTTGGACTACCAAAGGAATATGGGGGGAAAGATGGCTCTAACTTAGCTATGGCTATTATAAGAGAGCATCTTGCTGCGAAAGGTTTGGGCCTACATAACGATCTACAAAATGAAAGTTCAATTGTAGGAAATTTTCCTCAAGTACTTATGTTTAGAGATTTTGGAACAGAAAATCAGAAAGATGAATTTATTAATGGAATGCTTTCCGGAACTCATAGAATTGCTTTTGGTTTAACTGAGCCTGACCATGGATCAGATGCAACATGGATGGAAACGACTGCAAAAGCAGAGAAAAGAGATGGAATTGACGGCTGGTTAATTAATGGATCAAAAACATGGAATACAGGAATACATAAAGCTAATTATGATATGATTTTTGCTAGAACAAGTGGCGAAGATGGTTCTGCTTTAGGAATTACCTGCTTTCTTGTCCCAACTTCTTCTGAAGGATTTGAAGTTAAAGAATTTTTATGGACATTTAATATGCCTACTGATCATGCATTAATAGATTTAAAAAATGTCTGGGTTCCTGACAATGCTATTTTTGGTCAGTTAGATAGAGGTCTTGAGTTGGCTCAACATTTTGTACATGAAAATAGAATTAGACAAGCGGCATCTGGCGTTGGCGCAGCACAGTTTTGTATTAATGAAAGCGTTAAATATGCCAAAGAAAGGAAACCTTTCGGTAAAGCATTAGCAACCAATCAAGCTATACAATTTCCTTTAGCTGAACTTAATACAGAATGTGAAATGATAAGAAATTTAGTATATAAAACAGCTTGGCAAATGGATCAAATGTCAAAACCTGATGTTGCTTTGCATCTATCAGACAAAGTATCAATGTGTAATTATAGAGCTAATAGATTGGTTTGTAATGCTGCAGATCAAGCTATCCAAGTGCATGGCGGTATGGGATATTCAAGATATAAACCATTTGAGCATATTTATAGGCATCATCGCAGATATAGAATTACTGAAGGTTCGGAAGAAATACAAATAAGGAAGGTTGCAGGACATTTATTTAAATTTATTTCAGGAAGGTCATAAAATGAAGATTTTTAGAGTATTTATTGTCATAATTCTTATTTTTACAGGTAATGCATTTGCTCAATTATCTATTGATAGTGATATTAAGGTCTTAGAAGCTCAATCTGAAGAAGGTAATGCTGAAGCAAAATTTTTTCTTGGAGCATTATATTATAGCGGAAGAGGTGTAGAACAAAGTTTTCCAAAAGCATTAAAACTTTTTGAAGAATCTTCAAATTCAGGATATGCAAGTGCAACATATAATTTAGGTGTTATTTTTGCAAAAGGAAGGGGTGTAGAAATTGATAAGGAAAAAGCTTTCGAATATTACAAAAAAGCTGCAATAGGCGGTTTAGATAGAGCTCAATATATTTATGCTACATGGCTTAGAGAAGGAAAAGTTGGAGATAAAGATGAAACTTTGGCTATGGAATGGTTTAAGAGATCTTCATTGCAAAATTATGGACCTGCCCTCATTGAGGTTGCTATAGGATATGAAAATGGGATGTCCGGTAGAAGGGATTATAGGGAGGCAGTGAAGCTATATAGACAAGCAAGATCTTATGATGATGGGAAAAATAATTACACTTATTATAATGCGACATACAGACTTGGTCTTCTCTACCATAAAGGATTAGGTGTAGAAAAAGATTTAAGAAAAGGAATAAGGTTTGTTAAAGAAGCAAGTGATTATGGAATAGCTGATGCTACAAATTATTTAAATAAACCCAACAATAATTAATTTTCTTCTTAATCTTGACTGGATTGACTAAGAGATATAGAAACTTCTAGTAATTTGAGGATAAATAAATGTCTAGAGTATGTGAACTGAGTGGCAAAAGAGTAATGGCAGGGAATAATGTTAGTCATGCAAATAATAGAACGAGACGAAGATTTTTACCCAACCTTTGTAATGTTAAATTAGTAAGTGAAAAACTAGATTTAAGTATTAGGTTAAAGATAAGCGCTAATGCCTTAAGGTCAGTCGAGCATGCTGGTGGTTTAGATAGTTATTTAATTAAATCTAAGGATCAAAATTTATCTCCAAAAGCTAGAAGGCTTAAAAAGAAGATTTTACAAGATTAAGAAGCTACTTTTATTTTTCTTTTATAAGAATTATTGCTATTTTCATCAAATAAATCTGCAAGCTGTTCAGTAATTGCGCCACCTAATTGTTCGGCATCAACAATGGTAACAGCACGTTTATAATAACGATTAAAATCATGACCAATGCCAATTGCAACCAGTTCAATTGCATCATCTCTCTCAATTTTACTTATAGTATTTTTCAGATGACGCTCAAGATAATTACCTGCATTTACTGATAATGTTGAATCATCGACTGGTGCTCCATCGGAAATAACCATTAAAATTTTTCTTTGTTCTGTTCTAGCGAGCAATCTGTTAAAGGACCACTCTAAGGCTTCACCATCTATATTTTCTTTTAATAATCCTTCTCTAAGCATTAAACCTAGATTCCTTTTTGACCTTCTCCAAGGTTCATCAGCGGTTTTATATATAATATGTCTTAAATCATTTAATCTACCTGGCGCAGGAAATTTTCCTTGTTCTAACCATAGTTCTCTTGACCTACCACCTTTCCAAGCTTTTGTTGTAAATCCTAAAATTTCTGTTTTAACACCACATCTTTCAAGTGTTCTGGAAAGGATATCCCCACACATAGCTGCTATCGTTATAGGTCTTCCTCTCATAGAGCCAGAATTATCTATTAAAAGCGAAACAATAGTATCTTTAAATTCAATATCTTTTTCCATTTTAAAAGATAAAGGCGCTGTAGGATCTATAATAACTCTAGTTAGTTTAGATACATCTAAGAGGCCTTCTTCTAAATCAAACTCCCACGATCTATTTTGCTGAGCAAGAAGTTTTCTTTGAAGTTTATTGGCTAATCTAGTAACTGCCCCTTGCAAGTGCTGTAACTGTTGATCTAAATATTCTCTCAATCTATCTAATTCATCTATTTCACAAAGATCTAAAGCTTTAATTTCTTCATCAAATTTATTTGTAAAAACCTTATAAGGAATTTCTCTTTTTTTAATATCTTCTTGTCCTTGATTCCTAGTAGCTTTTGTTAATTCTTCATTATCAATATCTTCTTCATCACCGATCTCAACCATATCACTTTGTAAGATATCTTCTTCATCACTTAGGTCCATATCAGTAGAATCTGGATCTTGCTCACTGCTATCGGTATCTTGATTTTGATTATCATCTTCACTTGAAGCAAAGTCTGACTCGGCATCAGATTCTTCATTTTCATCATTATCAGGTTCTTCACCAAGTTCATCACCTAATTCTAATTCTCCAATAAGTTTTCTTAAAATTTTAGCAAATGCTGCTTGGTCGGTAATTTGATTAGGAAGGTCATCAATTGTATCTTTTGCTCGATCTTCAATCCATTTCTTCCATTCATTAATTGTATCTTTAGTTTCTAATAACTTTTGACCTGTTAATTTTTCTCTCACTATAAAACTAAGTGCTTCAATAAAATTATCATCATCCTCTTTTTTTAAATAACCTAGTTCTTTTCTTTTCAGCCTAGCTTTTTCCATTTGGTCTAAATTTTTTGCTATTCCAGACATTTGTTTTGCACCTATAGCTTCACATCTTATTTTTTCCAGAGAATTAAAAATATTTTTTGCTTTTTGTCCCTGGGGAAGATATTTTTGTGCAATTTCGCCTTTATGGTGGGCAATAAATAAGGCAATAGAGTCAGCTTCACCCCTTAATGAATTTAATTGTGTTTTCGTCATGCTTTTATTGGGTAATGGTAATCTTGCCTTAAGACCATTCACAGTGCCAGTTTCAGCACCAAAACTTACTGTTAACTCATCTTCTTTTGAAATTGAGCGCATAGCCATAGTGAGCGCTCTTTTAAATTCATCAAGATCATATTGTTTATTTGGTGGCATTCTCTTCTTCTTTAGGTGAAGATTCGAAGTCTGTTAACTCTTCTCCAAAACATCTTTGATAGAATTCAGCGATAGTATGTCTTTCTAATTCGTCGCATTTGTTTAAAAAGGTGAGTTTAAAGCTTAAACCTAAATCATTAAAAATTTCAGAATTTTGAGCCCATGTTAAAACTGTTCTTGGACTCATAACTGTTGAAATATCGCCATTAACAAAACTATTTCTTGTTAAGTCTGCAACTCTAATCATTTTAGAAATAATTTCTTTTCCGTTTTTATTATTAAAGGATTTTGCTTTTGCGGATACTATAGTTAATTCATCTTCATGAGGAAGATAATTTAAAGCACTAACTATTGACCATCTATCCATCTGTCCCTGGTTAATTTGTTGAGTGCCATGATACAATCCTGATGTATCTCCAAGACCCACTGTATTAGTTGTTGAAAAAAGTCGAAAAAATGGATGTGGTCTAATTATTCTATTTTGATCTAATAAAGTTAACTTTCCTGATATTTCGAGTATTCTCTGAATAACAAACATTACATCAGGTCTACCTGCATCATATTCATCAAAAACTAAAGCAACTGGATTTTGAATTGCCCAAGGAAGAAGGCCTTCTCTAAATTCAGTTATTTGCTTGCCATCTTTTAAGACAATCATATCTTTACCAATTAGGTCTATCCTACTTATATGGCTATCTAAATTTATTCTTATACAAGGCCAATTTAACTTAGCTGCTACTTGTTCTATATGAGTAGACTTCCCTGTCCCATGATAACCTTGAATCATTACCCTCCGATCATGTTTAAAGCCTGCTAATATTGAAAGTGTAGTCTCTGCATTAAACAAATAATCGTCATCAACATCTGGAACATAGTCATTTTTTTTCTTAAAGGCAGGAATAGTCATGTCAGAATCTATACCAAAAGCTTTCTTAACAGAAACTTCTGTATCTGGTTCACCTATATCCAATGCAGTAGTTGTATCAGTACTCATAAAATTTTCCTTTTATCTAATTTATTAAGTGTTTTAGCAGAATTAAAAAAAAAGTTAACATAAACCTGAAGATTTTAATTTATTATATGCCTTTATTACAATCTTTAGTCTTTCCTCATTCTGCTTATCTTTTCCATTAACATCTGGATGAAGGTTTTTAACTAATTCTTTAAATTTTGATTGAATTTCACTTTTTGAAGGCCTGCCTCTTAAACCAAGTTCTTTAATAGCATTATTAGTTGAATTAGATGATCTCTTATTTAAATTTTTAGAATTATTCTTTTCTTGCTCAAAAAACCCAAACGGATCACTAAATTTACCTTTTTCGTCAAAATTAGAATATTTTTTTTGATCTGCAGCGCTATTAGAGCTCATTTTCCAGGTTGGTCTATGCCCTGTCATTGATGAAGTTTGAAAATCAATTATTTCATCTTCTGACATATCAGCAAAAAAGTTATAACTCTTGTTAAATAATTTTATATGATCAATGCAATAGTAATTTATTTTACCATTTTTATTTTTAGCAACATAATCACCTGATTCATTGCAACCTATACTTTCACAGTTTCTAACTTTGTTCTTTTTTGTCTTTTTAGATCTTATTTCATCAAAATATTTAGAATTAAGCTTCATTAAATTTTCCAAAAGTAAATTACTATTATAGAATAACTTAAATTTTTAATAAAAACCATGTTGCTTTAAATGAATAATGTAAAAGAAAATATTGTTTTAAAGATAGAAAAAGAATTAAATCCATCTGTTTTAGAGGTAGAAGACCAATCACATATGCATGCAAATCATAATCCTAATGCAAAAAATGGCGGAACTCATTTTAAAGTAAAGATTGTATCAAATGTTTTTAAAGGAAAATCTAAGATTGAAATGCATAGAATTGTTAATAATATTTTAGAAAAAGAATTTAATGAAGGATTACATGCTTTAACTCTAAACTTAAGTGATGTAGAATAAGTAAAACAATAACTTTAATTTAGGAGATTAATTAGATGTTAATTTTTAGAAATGTATTTTTTATTTTTACTTTAGTAATATTTTTTAACCCAATATTTGCTCAAGATAATAATTCAGCCAATCAAGATATAGAAGAAATAGTTGTAACAGGTTCTTATTTAAAGACTAGTGCTACTGATGGAGCTTCGCCCGTAGATGTCATTGATAGAGAATCAATTGAGAATTTTGGAGTAAATACTGTTGCAGATTTAACTAGGAATCTTGCTTCAAATAGTGGTTCTGAAAATGTACCAGATTCATTTACTTCTGGGGCCACACAAGGAACATCTAATATTAATTTAAGAGGCTTAGGTTTATCTTCAACATTAGTTTTATTAGATGGCAGAAGGCAGACTGTTGCAGGAGCTACAGCTAATGATGGAAGTGTTTTTGTAAATACATCAATTATTCCTCTAATTGCTATTGAAAGAGTTGAGGTTCTGAAAGAAGGCGCTGCCTCAGTTTATGGCTCTGATGCAGTTGCAGGTGTTGTTAATTACATTTTTAGAAGAGATTTTACTGGACTTGAGGTCAGTTATAATCATCAATTTTCAGATCTTGGTAGCCAAGAAGACGATCGATTTAGCTTAATATTTGGCACAGAGTTTAACAATACAAATATTGTTATAGCTGCTGACATGCTTGAAAGATCCCCTATGTCTAGTGCTTTAAGACCAGAATCAACTCAGTTAGGAATAAGTGGCTTAGGAAACAGTTTTTTATTATTTGGCCCCTCAACGGTCGCAGATGGACCTTATGCAGGAAACTATACGCCTTTCACTAATGTGCCTGATGCAAATTGTGTAGAAAATAAAGGATTTTTAATTCCTCAAGCAAGTGGTTCTAGATGCGGTTTTTTATATGGACCAAGGTTTAATATAGTAAATGATGAAGAGCACCAGAATATTTATGGTTCAATTAAAAGTAGTTTATCAAATGGAATGGAATTCAATGCGGATATTTTATTTTCAAGTATAAAAGTTAATGATAATCCTCAGTCTCCTTCTTATCCTGCTCTTTCCTATTTAAGTCCTTCTAAAGCTATATTGCCTGGACAGGCAGGAAATCCATTTGGTGTACCGCTTTTATGGTTAGGTAGACCTTTAGGTTCAGCATTCCCATCACCAAACGCACCAAGAGATATTGATAATTTAAGGTTTTCTGTTGGCTTAACTGGTAATTTAGGCGGATTTGATTGGGATTTGCGTTATACACATAGTGAAACAGAGCATTATTTTAGCCAACCGGACACTAGTACAACAAGATTTAGTGCTGCTATAAAAGGGCAAGGCGGGACTAGTGGTACAGAAAGTTGGAATCTTTTTGATCCATCAGCGAATTCAGATTCTCTTAGGCAATGGATATCAACTGCACAAGAAACATGGTCTGATAATGAGCTTGATGTTATTGATTTGGTTTTCTCTGGTGAAGTAGGTTCTAATATTGATATTGCGTTTGGTCTTCAATATCGAGAAGAAGCTTTTGATTTAAAAAGGGACAAGGCTTCCATTGTGGAATTTGACGCTCAAGGAAATCTTACTAAACCAGCTGATCTTCTTTTCTTAGGCGGCGGTCTTGAGTCTAGCGCAAGTAGAGATGCAACAGCTCTTTTTGCAGAAGTATCTGTTCCAGTATCTGATTCTTTACAGATCAATGGAGCAGTAAGGTATGAAGAATTAGAAGATGATAGCACCTTTGATCCAAAAATATCATTGCGATATGAAATCTCAGAGAACTTAATTTTAAGAGCTTCAGCAAGCACCTCCTTTAGGGAAGCGTCATTAGCTCAACTTTATTCAAGTGGAGTTGGCTTGCAAGGTATTCAAGATTTTACTGTTGATGGCGCGCCAAAAGGTGGAACAACATTTATTCGTATTGCACAAGATGGTAACCCAAATTTATCACCAGAAGAGTCTGATAACTTTAATGTTGGTGCAATTTGGCG
>JAZAJI010000028.1:0-7227 GCA_036230365.1 Pseudomonadota bacterium | reverse complement strand
GCATTTCGTTGGATCTCTGGGTTTGTAGGTTTCTTTGTTGCTGCGATATTTGGAATAATGCCTAATGAAATATTTTCTAATTTAAATGAATATTGGTGGATAATATTATTTTGGATTCCTGCTATTTTCTCTATTAGAGCGCCGACGGTTAAAAGAAATTATTCACCTTGGTTCTTTACAGGGATGATTACATATGTGCTTGCATTTATAATTTGGCTTCAAGGCTATCCGAACACACCATACTGCAATCCTGATTCATTCATACAGCCCCATGCAATCTGGCATTTAATGACAGCATTTTCAACCTGGTGTTTCTTTAAATTCTTTCGAACAGAAGAAAGAAAATCTAATTAAAATATATATTTAAATTAAGCACTTATAGCTCTTCCTGAATCAAGAAATTTAAAAGTTAAAAAAACCCTTCCAATATTAGTAATTTTTTGCTGTAACTATAAGCCTATATAAAATTACCTTATTAATAAATTTAAAGGCACAGAAAATGAAAGACGTAGGAATTGCATCAATAGCTGGATATATACCAAAATTAAGGTTATTAAGAAAATCTGTAGCAGAAGCAAATGCTTGGATGGCACCTAATCTTGTTGGCAAAGGAAAAGGTACTAAATCAATATCAAACTGGGACGAAGATAGTGTAACTATGTCTGTTGAGGCAGCAAGAAGAGTTCTTGGTCCTGAAGATGATAGATCATATGTTGATAATTTATTCTTAGCTTCAACCACTATGCCTTTTGCTGATAGATTAAATTCTGGAATCATAAGGGCGGCATTAACTTTAGATGAATCAACTCTTTGTACAGATATTTCGTCATCATTAAAATGCGGAACAACGGCACTTATTAATGCTATATCTACAGTTCAATCTGGAAAAAGTAATTACTCATTGGTTGTTGCTTCAGATAAAAGAAAATCAAGGGTTGCAAGCTCTCAAGAGCTAGATTTTGGTGATGCATCTACTGCAGTATCAATAAGTAATGAGAATATTATAGCTAAAGTATTGGCTACGGCTTCTATTTCAGATGATTTTGTAGATCATTTTCGAGGTCCTAATGAAGAATTTGATTATAATTGGGAAGAAAGATGGATTCGGGATGAGGGATATTTAAAAATTATTCCTAAATTAATTAATAAATTACTTAAAGATAACAATATAAACCCTTCTAAAATAAAGAAATTCATTCTTCCATGTGTTTTTCCAAGAGTTCCTCAGACTATTTCTAAGATTTGTGGGATTGATCCTGAAAATGTTGTAGATAATTTAGCTCTGAGTACAGGTGATACAGGTTCTGCACATTCATTGCTTTTGTTAACACATGTTCTGGAAAATTCTACACCTGGTGAAAAAATATTAGTATGTTCTTTTGGTGGCGGAGGGGATGCAATTCTTCTTGAAACTACTGATTTAGTTAAGAAATTTAAGAACGAAGAATCAATTTCATCAATGCTTGATAATGGAATCGAAGAAACTAATTATATGAAATATCTAACATTTAATGATTTGGTTAAATGGGAAAAGGGTATGAGGGGTGAAATCGATAGAAAGACAGCCTTAACAACATTATATCGTCATAATGATGCAATAATGGGTCTTATAGGTGGAAAATGCTCTAAAACAGGAACCATACAATTTCCTGCATCAAGAATTTCCGTTAGCCCTAATAGTCCAGATATTGATACACAAGAACCCTATAAATTGGCAGAAAAGAGGGCAAATATTCTATCTTGGTCTGCTGATTATTTATCATTCTCAATTAATCCTCCAAATTACTATGGAATTGTTTCTTTCGAAGAGGGAGGAAGGATAATGATGGATTTCACAGATGTAGGTGAAGGTGAAATAGAATCTGGTAAAGATGTCAAAATGGTCTTTAGAATAAAGGCTTTTGATGAGATAAGAGGATTTACAAGGTATTTTTGGAAAGCTGTACCTATTTAAAATAAAATATGGTAATTTAACAAAATCATGATGGAGAAAAATTATGGCTTCAGGTATTAAAGATAAAGTTGCAATTCTTGGAATGGGTTGCTCTAAATTTGGCGAAAGATGGGATACAAGCCCGGATGATCTTATGGTCGAGGCTTATATTGAAGCCCTAGATGACGCTGGTATTGAAGCTAATCAATTAGATGCTGCTTGGTTTTCACACCATATTGATGATATAGGCGCTGGAAAGGGCGGAACTCCAATGTCTGTAGCCCTAAGACTTCCAAATATATCAGTAACACGAGTTGAAAATTACTGCGCGTCTGGATCAGAAGCTTTTAGAGGTGCCGTATATGCAGTTGCAGCCGGTGCAGCAGATATTGCCATAGCTTTAGGTATGGAAAAACTTAAAGATACTGGTTATGGAGGCCTTCCTGCAACAAATTATGGTACATTTGGGCCTCAAATAGGTCCATCGGGATCAGCACCTGGTAATTTTGCACAATTAGCATCTGCTTATAGTGCAAAACATAATGTTTCTGCGGAGGATCTAAAGAGAGCAATTGCACATGTTTCTGTAAAAAGTCATGCAAATGGAGCTAAAAACCCTAAAGCTCATTTACAGAAAGAGGTAACTGAGGAACAAGTTTTGAATGCACCAATGATCGCTGAACCGCTAGGTTTATTTGATTGCTGCGGTGTTTCTGATGGGGCAGCTGCTGCAATTGTGACAACTCCTGAAATTGCTGCAAGTTTAGGAAAGAAAGACTTAATTAGCGTAAAAGCCCTTCAGTTATCAGTATCAAATGGATTAGAATCGCATCATAACACTTGGGATGGTTCTTATTTTCATACTGTAAGAATAGCAGCTAAGAAAGCGTATGCTGAAGCCGGAATCACTAAACCAAGAGAAGAAGTTTCAATGATGGAAGTGCATGATTGTTTTTCAGTTACCGAATTAGTTACTATGGAAGATCTTTTTATATCTGAAGAAGGTCAGGCAGTGAAAGATGTAATGGATGGTTTTTATGATTCTGATGGCCAAGTACCTTGCCAAATTGATGGTGGTTTAAAATGTTTTGGCCATCCTATTGGAGCCTCAGGATTAAGAATGCTTTATGAGATGTATCTTCAACTTCAGGGAAGGGCTGATAAAAGGCAATTAAAAAATCCTACTATAGGTTTAACTCATAATTTAGGTGGACAACCTGCAAACAATGTCTGTTCTGTTGCAATTATTGGATCTTTATAATTCAATCTGAGGGATACTGATCCTCCAAAGCTTTTAGATAACCAGAGTAATTTGGTTGATCAATGCTTATTTTAGCCATTGTGGATCTAATTAAATGATCTTTTAGCTTAGGATCATTTCTTTTAATTTCTTTATTTTTAATTCTTTTACATAATTCTTTATTCAGAAATTCTAAACTACCATCAACATTAAGAATTTTCTTTAAACGAATTTTTTCTAACTCATCATAATTATCAATCAAATGCATTTGTCTCAAAGCAATTTTAAGGCTATTTTTTGCCACAAATGCATAGAATCTTTGATATCCATTAAGAATTGGGATTATTTTTTCATCAATATAGGTTGTAATTTCTTTTAAATCCAATTCACTTATATTTTTAGGCTCTCTTAATATAAGTATAAAATCTGCTATTTTATTATCAGAATTCTTACTTTCAACTATAGTTCTTATATCATCAAAATAACTTGAAATTGCTTCAAATAATTCTTCTATACTTGGCTCACTCCGCATTTTAAATTACTAGCTTTCTTATTAAATCAATTTCAGTTTCAGATGACCTTCTTCCAATTGATGCTCTATCTATAGATTTATCATAACCAGATCTATAAATTTCAATCATATTTAAGCACATTATTCCCCATTTTAAAGTACCTAATATTTCCCAAAATTTTGCTCTATCTGAATCAACTTTACTTCCTGATATCATTTCATATGCTTTATACATATCTTCTCTATAACCAAAACCTCCCACAGGTAGGTTAATTTTATTAAATCGCCAACTATTTACGCATATCCAAGAAAGATCTTCATAAGGATCGCCTAAATGAAAAATTTCCCAATCTAAAACTGCTGATACATACTTATTTTTGGAGACTATAAGATTTCCATTTCGAAAGTCGCCATGTATTAATTTATTGTTAATTTTTTTAGGCGTATTATCTTTTAACCAATCAATGGTATACTCAAATACTGGAATTCTTTGATTATGATTTCGATAAACTTCTTCATACTTAAGAACTTCTTCATTGGCGTCAGAAGCTCTTATATTCGTAAAACTATCTGTTGGAATACTGTGAATATGAGCAATTATTTCTCCACATACCTTAGCCAGCTTTGGTCTAATTGATTTAAATTCATTATTGTTTACGATTCTTGCGCCTAAAGTTTCTCCTTCAATAAATTCCATAAAAAAACCTTTACCAAGATTTTTATCATCAATAACTTTATAAATTTTAGGAACTGGAACATTATAACTTTTTGCAACATCCATAATTTTAGCTTCATTAGTTATTCCAACAAAATTATTATTTTCTTCATCTTTTTCATTACCATCTGGAGTTCTTCTAAATACTATATTCTTTATTCCATTAGGGTGTTTAATTGATATTTTCCACGATTCATTACTAGAACCACCAGATAAACGTATTAATTCATCAATAGATGTAATCTCGGGAAAAAAATCCTTAATTATAGGGAATAGGTTATTTTTAAGATTTTCCATGATATAAAAGATTTAAAACACTATTATCAATAATTATTTTTATGCTACAAGTTAAATATGTCAGAAGAAAGTCCACAGAAAATTCCTTTAGTTAGAAGATTAAGAAATTACTTCTTAACCGGTTTAGTCGTTGCTGCACCAATAGCCATAACAATTTGGGTATCGACATGGTTTGTTCAGAGTGTTGATTCATGGTTTGCGCCATTTATACCTAGCTTTTTAAAAGATTCGCCATATAGCTTACCTGGAATAGGTTTAATTGCATCTCTTATAATTCTCACCGCTTTAGGTGCGCTTGCGGCGAATTTCTTTGGAAGAACTATTTTAGAATATGGAGAAAGTCTTTTAGATAGAGTTCCTGTAATTAGGAATATTTATGGAGCTGTGAAGCAGATTTTTGAAACTGTTGCCACTCAATCAAATAAAAATTTTAGAGGAGTTGTTCTATTTGAATATCCCAGAAAAGATATTTGGGCATTAGGATTTGTCACGACAGAGGCAAAAGGTGAAATTGCAGATAAGAAAGGGGATAACCTCTTATGCATATTTGCCCCAACAACACCAAACCCAACTTCTGGATATTTATTGTTTGTTCCAAAGGAAGATACGATAGAAATGGATATGACAGTCGAAGAAGCCGCTAAGTTAATTATTTCTGCTGGTCTTGTAATTCCTAATAAAGATTAACCTGCATCTAAATACTTTAATGATTCATCTTTACTAAATAATTTAAGCATTTGTTTATATTTTTTATTTTCTAGCAAAAGATTATTCTCGATAATTTTTTTTGCATTTTCATTAGCAATTTCAAGTAAATCTTTATTTTCATTTAAATTAGCGATTTTAAAGATATGAAAACCCGATTGTCTTGTCCCTAAAACTTCACCAGAACCTCTAAGCAAAAGATCTTTTTCAGCTATTATAAAACCATCATTGGTTTCTCTTAACGTATTAATTCTTTTCTTAGCGTTTTCTCCTAAAGGAGTTTGATAAAGCAACAAACAACTTGATTGATTTTTTCCTCTTCCAACTCTACCTCTTAATTGGTGTAATTGGGATAGGCCAAATCTTTCTGAATGCTCAATAATCATAACTGTGGCTTCAGGTATATCTATCCCAACCTCAATAACAGTTGTAGACACAAGTATTTTCTTTTTCCCAGATCTAAATTTTTCCATAATAACCTCTCTTTCTTCAGGTTTCATTCTTCCGTGAACAAGCAAAACATTATCTGGGTAATATTTTTTTAAACTTTCATATCTTTTCTCTGCCGCCGCTAAATCAATTTTTTCAGATTCTTCAATTAATGGGCAAACCCAATAAACCTGGTTATTCTTATCAATTGTTTTTTTCAATGACTTTATTGTTTCATTTATTTTACTTGCTGGTTTTGCGGCAGTAACAATATTTTGTCTTCCTTTAGGCTTTTCTGTAATTTTAGAGACTGACATAGACCCATAAGTTGTTAACTCAAGAGTTCTAGGAATAGGTGTTGCGGTCATTAGCAGAACATCGGGAGGTAGTTTTTCGTTTTTTGAAGTTAATAATAATCTTTGATGAACTCCAAATTTGTGTTGTTCATCTATTGCCACAAAACCTAAATTAACAAAATTAACTTCTTCTTGAAATAAAGCATGGGTTCCTATGATTATATCTGTTTTACCGTTACTAATATTTTTATATATAATCTCTTTATCAGATTTATTTGTTTTTCCAGTTAATAAATTAATTTTAAAATTTTGATCAGATAGCAATTCACTAAAAGATTCATAATGTTGATTTGCTAATAGTTCTGTAGGAACCATTAAAGCGACTTGTTTCCCATCGTTTACACAATTAAGAATACTTATCAGGGCAACTAAAGTTTTACCTGACCCAACATCACCTTGTAAAAGCCTTAACATTCTATTAGAGCTTTCCATATCTTCAGTAATTTGATTTATGCAATTATGTTGTGAATTGGTTATCTTAAATGGCAAACTATCAATAAATTTATTGATTAAATTAACATTAGATTTTGTTGGTATTCCTTTTTGATAATACATATCATTTGAAATTAGATATAATGATATCTGATGAGCTAATAATTCATCATATATTAATCTTTCTTTAGCAGGGTTTTTAGAAGTTAAATCAATATTATTTTTAGGATTATGAACATTAATAAGCGCATCATTTAAGGAGGGCCAATTTCTTTCCTTTAAAAACATTTGATCGTGCCATTCATCAATTTTAGGAAGAGAATGAATAATTCTTTGAATATTATTTCTGACAACTTTATTTGTTAAGCCTTGAGTAAGTGAATATGTCGCTTCAATTTCTGGTAGCTGTGAATTTTTCTTAGAATCAATTATATGGTCAGGATGTATTATTTGTTTAGAATTTTTATATTCTTCTATAGTTCCACTTATAATTATTTCCCGATCTACAGGCAGTAATTCCTCTAAATAATCTCTTCTAGAATTAAACCAAATTAGAGTTATTTCTCCAGTATCATCATAACAAATTACCTTATATGGTAGGTTTCTTCT
>JAZAJI010000027.1:0-14836 GCA_036230365.1 Pseudomonadota bacterium | reverse complement strand
TTCCTTTCTGTTTAAATTGTGAAAAGGTTTAGCAGCTGGGTGTTTTCCTGCTCTTGAATTAGGATCAGCCCAACCATCCATCATTCCCATATAAAAACCATGATCAGTGACAGCATAAAAATCTAAGGGCTCTCTTAATGTCATATCAAAACCTAAAGGATGCTGGATGGTCCCACCTTTGGCGTATTTGTAAGCATCATCGGGGGAATTTGTTGTTCCAAATATAAATGCATCAAAAGAATATTTTGTGTGAACATGAGTATCACCAAAGTAAACATTTCTGTCTTCATTATAATCTTTGCTCTTACTGTATTCTATTGGTTCGTCTAAACTATAATCCTTAACCTCTTGCGATGAGTCTGAACAACCAACCGCAAAAAGTAAGTAAAAAAATATCACTAATCTCATAAATTTCCCCGTCTTAATACCTCTTATAAACCTAGATATTGATATCCAAGATGTCAATATTGTGGCGGAGAGAGAGGGATTCGAACCCTCGATACGGTTGCCCGCATACTCCCTTAGCAGGGGAGCGCCTTCGACCACTCGGCCACCTCTCCGCAATATTTATATAAAATGCCCATTTTACATATCAATGTAAAGTTATTAAAATAGGAGTGTTGAGGAAATAAAAATGAATGATAAAATAACTGCTGAGCAAGAAGAAATACTGTATTCATGTGGAACAGAAGTTCCGGGAACGAGCGAACTTTTAAATGAAAAAAGAATTGGCGTTTATGTAACCGCTGATAAAGAGCTACCTGTCTTTAGATCTAAACATAAATTTGAATCCGGAACGGGTTGGCCAAGTTTTTATGATGTAAATCATGAAAATATAGAATTAAAAGAAGATCGATCACATGGCATGGTTAGAACTGAGGTCGTTTCTAAGGCAGGTGAACACTTAGGTCATGTTTTTAATGATGGACCACAGCCAACAGGATTGAGATATTGTATCAATGGATTAGCCTTAAAGTTTATTCCTGATGAAGGATTGTAACCTTAATGCTTAACTTCAAGAAGCCTAACTAACTTTTCTTCTTTATTCATAATTAGTTTTTATAATATAAAAAGAAATTAGAGGACAAAAAACTATTGAAAGCCCACTAATTCCAAATAAAAGAGCAATTTGTCTAAAATAAAGCTCTTCAAATCCACTAAAAAGAATAATTGAAATAGCGCCTGAACCAAATATTAAAATAGGAACAAATAAAGGAAGAATAATTATTGGCATTATCAAACCATGCCATTTAATTGATAAAGTTAAACTTGCTCCCATGCAGCCAATAAAACTTAAAGCAGGGGTTCCAATTAATAATGTAGTGATTATAGGTATTATTACATCATTACTAAGATTAATAAATATACCTAATATTGGTGTTAAAATAATAATAGGTAAACAATTTGCTAACCAATGAGAAAAGCTTTTGATAAAGGAAAAATTATATAATGTTAAACCTTCAACAAGATATAAGTCCAAAGTTCCATCATTATAATCTTCATAATAAACATCTTCAAAGGACAAAAAACAAACTAAAATAATTGCAACCCAAATTAAGCCAGGCGCAATACTCGCCAAAATATCTCTTTCACCGCCAACTCCAATTGATACAAGAAAAAGAATTGAAGCATAGAATAATAAACAAAAAATGAAGTTAGCCCGAAAAGAAAAACTTTTTTTCAGCTCTTTTAATAATATCAACTTAAACATTTTCATCGTAAATTATTCCAAATTAACAACTAAATTTGGATCCCTAATTAAATCATTATGTGACGCAATAAGAACAATTCCACCTTTTGTGCAGTTATTATTTATTTCAAAAATAAGATTCTTTGATGCCTCATTATCCAAGAAAGAAAATGGCTCATCAAGTAACCAAATTTTTTTATTTGAACAAATTAATCGAGAAAGGGATAATTTTTGTTTTTGACCTTGCGATAAATACTTGCACTGAGTATCTAATTCATTAGATAAAAATAATCTTTTTGATAATTCATTATTAAATTTTTGGTTATATAAATTTGACCAAAAAATTAAATCCTCTTTTACTGTGTAATCTTGTTTAATAGCCTGATTGTGTCCAAGTAAAAATATATCTGCTTTATTGTTAATCTTAATTGAGCCAGAACTAATAGGCAAGATTCCAGCTATAGACCTTAGCAGAGTAGATTTACCTGACCCATTTGACCCTTGTATTATACCCTTTTCACCACTATTTAATGTAAGATCAATGCCTTCAAATATTTTAACTCCTGAGCGTTCACAAGTTATATTTTTTAATTCGATTTCCACCTAATTATCTCTAAATCTAATATTAAAAATTTTAAAAATGATAAATATTCCAAAGATAAAAAACCCTAATGGCGCAAACCATAAAAAATAAGTACTCAATTGTACAGGAGGTTTCATCAAAATATAATCGCCATATCTACTACTTAAATAATCAAATATTTCATCGTCTGTCTTACCTTCTGTAACTTTTTTTCTTACCAATTCTCTAAGATCTTTAGCTAAAGGCGCATCAGAATCATCGATAGTTTGGCTTTGACAGACCATGCATCTTATTTGCAGATTTATTGAATGAATCCTTTCTTCCAAATCTGAATCTAATGATTTAGCGCTTATTGAAGAGGTAAATGTTAAAAAGCACATTACAAGAAAAAGCTTAAGCGACTTTTCAATTCTAAAATGCCTAAAAAATGATAGCAGTCCAGCTATAGCCATCATAATACCTCCAATCCAAATTAATAATATCATTGGCTTGTACCAAGCTCTTACGACCCAAGATTTTTCATTAATTTTTTCTCCTAAAACTAAATATATTTGCGATAGATTATTTGTTATTATTGCCGCTTCAGTAGTATGAGATTGCTCTATAGGGTAAAATCTTTTCTCTGGAAAAAGTTGATTTACTTTTCCAGATTTTATAATTGTAAATTTTCCAAAAGTACTAATATAATTATCTTCAACTTTTTCACCAATATTATCAAAGGTTAATTCATAACCTGAAAAATTAATTTTAGTTTCAATATCAAGTATATTTTCAAATTCTTTTTGAAATGCACTTGAAAATGTAACCCCAAGTATAAGGACAGCAAAACCTGAATGTGCGATAGCTGTTGACCAATTACTTAAACCTCTAAATCTTGATAAAGCAATATTCTGCATAGAATTCATAATCATCCATATTGATAAGATAAATCCTACTATAAAAACTATAGACCCAGCAAAAGTGAAATAAAAAAAACTTGAGACTAAAATTAATGTCAAAACAGAAGGCACTATTAATCTTTTTAATACTCTCATAATATCATTTGTATGCCATGCAAGAGAAGGTCCTACAGCCGCAAAAGCTGATAGTAATAATGCAAAGGGTATTACCGTTATATTATAAAAAGGAGGACCTACAGAAATTCTTTCGTCGTTAAGTACTTCAATTAATAAGGGATAAAGTGTTCCTAAAAAAATTGTAAATGCTATAACGCTCAACAGGAGATTATTAATTATAATAAATACTTCTTTACTAAAAAAGTTTAGTTGCAAATTATTTTCAATTATTTGAAAATTCTTAGCGTATATCATTAAGCTCATAACTGTATAAATAGTTAATAAGGCAAGTATAAATATACCTCGTGTTGGATCAGACGCAAACGCATGAACAGAGGTAATTAATCCAGATCGAACAATAAAAGTGCCAATTATCGAAAGAATAAAAGCTAATAAAGAAAAAAGAACACTCCAATTGATTAAAATATTCTTTCTCTCTAAAGCCATCAAATTATGAAGTAATGCCGTTGTTATTATCCAAGGAATTAAAGATACATTTTCAACCGGATCCCAAAACCAATAACCACCCCATCCCAACTCATAATATGCCCACCAAGAACCCAAAGAAATTCCAATTGTCAAAAATACCCAGGATATTAATGCCCAAAATTTAACATTCTTAGCCCATTCTTCATCTATTTTACCCATAACTAATCCCGATAGAGCAAATGACCATACAATTGATAATCCAACATATCCCAAATATAAAAAAGGCGGATGCATAGCTAAACCAGGATCTTGTAAAAGAGGATTTAATCCATTGCCTTCATTTGAAGGTGTGATATTGCTTTGAAGGGGGTTAGATAGAAAAAATAAGTATGCCGTAAAACCTAAAGATAGAAATCCTTGAAAAATCAATACAAGACTTTTATTTTTTTCTTTAAGTAATTGATAATTAAGAGATATTAGTAATCCATATAAAGCTATAACCCAACACCATAAAAGCATTGATCCTTCATGACTGCCCCATGATCCCGAAATTTTACAAATTAATGGTTTTAAAGTATGGCTATTTTCCCATACATTTTGGACGGTAAAATCAGAAATAACAAAAGCGTAAATTAAAATAATAAAAGCAAATGACATAGAAAAAAAATGAATAATAGAAAAAGTAGTTATAATATTAGGTAGATTTTTATATAGCTTTGTAAGAAAAAAATAAACAATCTGTAAAAAAGATGCTGATAAACCAAGGGCTATAAAAAAATTACCTAACTGAGACAGCATTATCTTCTTCTTTAATATTTTTGTCTAAAATGTGAATAACTTCTGGAGGCATATAATTTTCATCGTGCTTAGCTAAAATTGAAGATGCAGAAAAATTAATTCCATCTTTTAATCTTCCTTCAGCAATCACTCCTTGCCCTTCCCTAAATAGATCTGGAAGTATACCAAAATAATTAACCTCAATTTCTCTTTTATAATCAGTAACTAAAAAACTTATCGATCCATCTTTAGCTTTAATAATAGAATTTTCTTTAACCATTCCTCCTAATCTTAAAAAAGATTCATTAGTAATTTCGTTTGAATAAATTTTTTGATGAACTTCACTTGGCGAATAAAAAAATATAATATTATCTCTTAAAGCCCACATAATTAAGTAAACAGAAACCGCAGTTAAGCTGATTAAGGCGCTAATTAAAATTGCTCTTTTTTTTCTTTTAACCATCGTTATCTTTTATTGAATTATATATTTTTTTAGATTTCTTATAAAATATTAAAGAGACAATTATTAAAATAGTCAGCAAAATAGCTGTAAAAATATATGCATAAAATACAAATATATTATGATCTTCCAACATAACTTAATATTAACTATCTAGAGTTTAAAGTATATGTAACAAAACGTCTTAGATTTAATTCAGCAACAAATCTTAAAGAAAAAATATACAAAAAAATTAAGAAAAAAGATAAAAACATTAACATTAAAGGCAATAGCATATCTGGATGAATTGATGGAGCTCCTAATTTAGATATACTTGCTGGTTGATGTAATGTATTCCAAAAATCAACTGAAAATTTTATTACTGGTATATTGATAAAACCTATAATAGCTAAAATAGAAGATATTTTATCCCCTTTTGTTGGATCATTAAAGGACTTAGAAAAAATTATAAATCCCATATAAAAAAAGAATAATATAAATACAGATGTTAATCTAGCATCCCAAACCCACCAAGTGCCCCACATTGGCTTTCCCCATAAAGAACCTGTAATAAGGCAAATTAAAGTAAATACAGCCCCAATTGGCGCTACAGCTTTAGCAAATATATAAGCGACTAAATGACCGTAAATTAGACCAATTACGCTAGAAACAGCTATAGATGAGTATATAAGCATTGCCATCCATGCGGAAGGCACATGTATATACATAATTCTTACAGTTTCACCTTGTTGATAATCAGGAGGAGAATTAAATATAGAAAACCAAAGACCAATTATTAAAAAACAAAATGATAAAATGCCAATCCAAGGCGATAAGGCATTTACATACCGCTCTAAAACGCCAGGATTAATTAAATTTGTTTGCAATTATATTTCCTAAATTTATTTCTCGAATATCATTTTATATAAATTATTTCTATTATATGAAATTATTTTCTTTATATTTAAACTATCATAAGTATTTTGTTATAAAATCATATGGATAAAAATCTTCAAAAATATTTACTTTCCTCACCTTCATCATTGGATGAATGGAAGGAAATAGCTAATAGGTCTTTAAAAGGTAAATCAATAGAGGATTTACAAAAGATATTAGACAAAGATTTAAAAAAACAAATACTTTATTCAGAGGAAGATCTTCCTCAGAGTTCATTGTCTCTAACATCAAGGGGGATAAAAGAAAATCATAACGAATATTTACCTTGGCATATTTGTTCAATTGTTGATCCATCAAAAGATAATAAATTATACAATTCAAGAATTCTTAATGAATTAGAAAGAGGCGCATCTTCAATAGAAATTTCTCATTTACCAAATAATAATATTGATGAGCTTTTTAATAATATTGACTTATCAATTGCCCCGATATTTCTAAGGGATCATAATGATCCGATTAAAAGTTCTAAGAATTTTTTAAATTTATTAAAAGATTGGAAAGAAAAAAACAAAAAAGAACCTTTGGGAGGAATTGATATTGATCCAATAGCGATTGGAGCTCAACACAACTCCTCTTCAAACTCTCAATCAAATGATGGTAGGGATTTAGTGGATTTATTTGAAGATTATAAAGACACAATAAAAGATAACGACAATATTAATCTGTCGCTTATAAATTTTGATGGATCGATTTGGAATGAACTAGGCTCTACATTAATTGAAGAAATCTCTCTTTTAATATCAAGCTTTATAGAGGGCATTAAAAGAGAAGTAATAAAAAAAGAAACAGCAGTAAATTTTACAATTTCACTTGATACTGATTTCTTTTTAAATATAGCAAAAATTAGGGCGCTAAGACTAATTATTAATGACCTAAAAAGTCATTTTGAAATAGAACCTAAAATTACCCTGACAGGAAAAACATCCAAAGATATAATTTTTAAAGAAAGTCCGTGGGTAAATCAATTAAGGATAACTAACGCTGCATTATCTGGCGCTATTGCAAATTTAGATAGATTAATTTGCCATCATATCACTAATCCACTAGGTCAAGCCCCTGAATTTGTTAAAAGATTAACGCGTAATACTCATATTATTCTTCAAGAAGAATCAAATATAGGAAAGATTCAAGATCCATCTGGAGGATCGTTTTATATAGAAAAAATTACATCACAAATCGCTGAAAAATCTTTCAACTTTATTAAAGAAATTCAAAGTAGCGGAGGACTAATAGAGTTCACTGATAAAACCAATTTCATCAAAAATCTTGAAGAAAACAAAACAAAAAAACAGGCAGATCTTAAATCTGAAAAAGTAAAAAGAATTGGTGTAAACCTCTATCCTGATAAAGAAAAAAGAGAAATTAATACAAAGCCTTATGAGGAAGTTTAAAATTACTATGGATAAATTTGAAGAAATACAAAATCTGAAACTTTCATATGGTGATAGTTCAAAAGAGACTGATCTAAGTGCAAAAGATTCAATTATAGAAACTTCTGAAAATATTAAATTAAAATCTTTTTATACAACAGATGATATAAAGGATCTTAATTACCAGAAAACTTTTCCTGGTATGGATCCTTTTATAAGGGGTCCCTATCCAACCATGTATGCAAACAAACCTTGGACAATTAGACAATATGCAGGTTTTTCTACTGCGGAAGAATCAAATGCCTTTTATAGAAGAAACCTTGAAGCTGGTCAAATGGGGTTGTCTATAGCATTCGATTTAGCAACTCACAGAGGTTACGATTCTGACAATCCAATAGTTGCTGATGATGTTGGTATGGCTGGGGTGGCTATAGATTCTATTCTCGATATGCGTATCTTATTCAAGGATATACCTCTAGATAAAATGTCAGTCTCAATGACTATGAATGGCGCAGTAATTCCTATAATGGCCTTATATATAGTAGCTGCTGAAGAGCAAGGAATAGAACCTGATCAATTAAAAGGAACTATTCAAAATGATGTTTTGAAAGAATTCATGGTAAGAAATACTTATATATACCCACCAAAACCATCTATGCGAATAATTTCCGACATATTTGAATATACTTCAAAAAATATGCCTAAATTTAATTCAATATCAATTTCTGGTTACCATATGCAAGAAGCTGGTGCATCTGCTGATTTAGAATTAGCCTATACATTATCTGATGGTTTAGAATATATAAAAGCAGGTATAAATGCTGGTTTAGATATTGATGCCTTTGCGCCAAGGTTATCATTTTTTTGGGCAATAGGTATGGATTACTTCATGGAAATTGCTAAATTAAGAGCAGCAAGATTACTTTGGGCTAATCTAGTAAGAGATTTCAAGCCAAATGATTCAAGATCTTTAGCTCTTAGAACACACTCTCAAACTTCAGGTTGGTCGTTAACAGCGCAAGATCCTTTAAATAATATTACAAGAACATGTATAGAAGCACTTTCAGCTGTTCATGGTCACACTCAATCATTGCACACAAATAGTTTTGATGAAGCAATAGCACTTCCTACTGATTTCTCTGCTCAAATTTCTAGAAACACCCAACTATTTATTCAAAATGAAAGTGGTACTTGTGATGTCATAGACCCTTGGGGTGGTTCTTATTTTATTGAAAAACTTACTAATCAACTCGCTCAAAGAGCACTAGAACATATAAAGGAAATAGAAAATTTTGGAGGAATGACGGAAGCACTAGAAAAAGGAATCCCAAAAATGAGAATTGAAGAATCTTCAACAAAGATACAGGCTAAGATTGATTCTGGTGAAAAAACTGTATTGGGGGTAAATAAATTTACTTTATCAGAGAATGAAGAAGAAAACATTGAACACCTTAAGGTTGATAACTCAATGGTTTTGCAAAATCAAATTTCTAGAATTAATAAAATTAAAGAAACGAGAGATAATAAGGTTACGGAGGAAAAATTAAATGCACTTTCAAAAGGTGCTTCTGAAAACGGAAATGTTCTTGAGTTATCTATTGATGCAGCAAGAAATGGAGCAACGGTAGGTGAAATATCAAATGCAATGGAGAAGGTTTGGAAAAGGCATAAAGCTAAAATAAACCTTGTAACCGATATATATGGAGAAAATTTTACATCTGATAGTATAAATACAGTTAGAAAAAGAGTAAATGACTTCGAAATTAGAGAGAGCAGAAGACCTAAAATATATATAGCAAAATTAGGTCAAGACGGTCATGACAGAGGTCAAAAGGTTGTTGGAAGCGCTTTAGCTGATATGGGATTTGATGTTGAAGTTGGCCCTTTATTTCAAACACCTTTAGAATCAGCGAGTGAAGCAATAAATTCTAAAGCAGATATAATTGCAGCTTCCTCATTAGCTGCAGGTCATTTAACTTTAATTCCAAAATTACGCGAAGAATTAGATAATCAAGGTTATGATAAAATGCATATAATTGTTGGCGGTGTTATCCCTAAGGAAGATTACTCTTTATTAATTGATATAGGCGCATCAGCAATATTTTCAACTGGTAGTAATATTGTTAATTCAGCTATGGAGATGTTAGAAATAATTGAAAATTCTAATTCTTAGTAACACGAATTAATCCTTCTTGTGCCACCGAAGCAATAAGATTTCCTTCTTTATCGAATATAGAACCCCTGTTAAAGCCTCTTGCCCCAGAAGCCGAAGGGCTATCTTGTTGATACAGAAGCCATTCATCGGCTTTAAACGGTCTATGAAACCACATAGCATGATCTAAGCTTGCGGAATGAAGATTAGGATTCATAAAATTTATACCATGTGGATTAGTACATGTATCAAGCAGGGTCATATCTGACATATACGCAAGTACACATTGTTGCAAAGCAACATCTTTAGGTAACTTAGATCTTGCCCTAAACCAAACGCATTGTTTTGCCTCTTTTGGTTTAGGATTCAGCATATCTATTGGGTCTATTGGTCGAACTTCAACAGGCCATTCTTTTTTAAATGAATCTCTAAATTCTTCTGGAAGGCTATCGGATATTTTTTTTCGCAACTCATCTTCAGTAATTAATTTATCTGGACTTTCTACATTAGGCATTTCATCTTGATGACTTAACCCCTCTTCTTCATTTTGAAAGGAAGCAGCTAAATGAAAAATTTGCTTTCCGTGTTGAATAGCGACAACTCTTCTTGAGGTAAATGATCTACCATCACGCGATCTATCAACCTCATAAAGAATTGGAACTTTTGGATCCCCTGGTCTTAAAAAATATCCATGAAGTGAATGACATACTCTATCTTTTACAGTTCTATTGGCAGCAACTAATGCTTGACCTATTACCTGACCCCCATAAACACGTTGCCAGCGATCGCTTGGGCTATGCCCTCGAAAAAGATTAACTTCTATTCTCTCAATATCGAGAAGATTAATTAGATCTTCTAATTTTTCATTCATATTTTACCTTGCCTTTTGATTGAACAATAAAGCTCTAGCTTTTTTAGCTTCTTTAGTTTTATCCGCAAGTCCGGCATTTGCCAGATTTCTCATCACCTTCCCAACATCTAGTCCCTTTTGAACAGCTTTTCGAGCCCCAACCTTCTCAAACCATTTAAATAAATAAGGAAAATCTTTTAAACTTTGTCCTTGCATCTTTTTAGAAATTTTTGAAGGCAATACCCAACCCCAACACGCCATATCTGCAATCGAATATCTGCCAGCTAAATATTCATTTTTTCTTAATTGTTTGTTCATAACCCCATATAATCTATTAACTTCGTTAGTATATCGCTTAACTGGGTACTTTAATTTTTCTTTGGTGAATTGTGGGGCATACATTCTAAAATGATGCGCTTGGCCAGCCATAGGGCCTAAACCACCCATTTGCCAAAAAAGCCATTGATCAACATTAGATCTTTCTCTTTCATTTTTAGGATAAAATTTACCTGATTTTCTTCCTAAATACTGAAGTATTGCGCCTGATTCGAAAACAGATATTGGTTTTCCTCCTGGACCATTAGGATCAATTATCGCTGGTATTCTATTATTTGGAGAAATTTTTAGGAATTTAGGTTTAAACTGTTCACCCTTACCAATATTTACAGGTTTAATAATATATGGAATATTACACTCCTCTAGCATTATAGAGACCTTCCATCCATTTGGGGTATCTGCAAAGTATAATTCGATAGGTTTTTTTGTCATTTACTTACTCTCTTTTAATTTAATTTTTTAGTTTATTATTTAAAATTTCATTTACAAGCTTCGGGTTAGCCTTTCCATTTGTTTCTTTCATTACTTGTCCAACAAACCAACCCATTAATTTAGGCTTCTCTTTAACGGCTTCAACTTGATCAGGATTATCCTCAATAATTTTCATTATAATTTTATCCAATTCACCAGAATCAGAAACCTGTTTCATGCCCTCTCTTTCAACAATCTTTTCTGGATCTTCATCATTATTTAACATAATTTCAAAAACATCTTTTGCAATTCTTGTTGAAATTACATTATCTTCTATTAATCCAATTAATCTAGAAAAATTATCTTTATTTATTGGGCTATTAGAAATAGAAAATCCCTCTTTATTCATTGCAGCAAAAAACTCTCCTGTAACCCAATTTGCAACAATTTTTGGATCATGTTCTTTAGCTATATCTTCAAAAAAATCTGCTATTTCAATTTCTGAAGTAAGTATATTGGCGTCGTAATAAGAAAGAGAGTATTCATTTTGAAATCTTATTTTTTTATCATCAGGTAATTCTGGGAGGCTTTTTTTTATTTTATCCACGACTTCTTCTTTAAATGATAAAGGTAAAAGATCAGGGTCAGGAAAATATCTATAATCGTGAGCCTCTTCCTTACTTCTCATTGATCTTGTTTCGCCCCTTTTAGGGTCAAATAATCGAGTCTCTTGACTAATCAGTTTAGAATCCTCTAATAACTCAATTTGTCTTCTCGCTTCATATTCAATAGCTTGTCCAATAAATTTAATAGAATTTACATTTTTTATTTCACATCTTGTACCTAATTCTTCATCAGGCCTTCTAACAGAAACATTAATATCAGCCCTTAAAGAGCCTTCTTCCATATTTCCATCACATGTACCCAAATACCTCATTATACTTCTTAATTTTTTTATATATGCTTGAGCTTCTTCAGAAGATCTAATATCAGGCATTGAAACAATCTCCATCAATGCAATTCCTGACCGATTAAGATCAACATATGAAAAAGATGGATGTTGATCATGCAAAGATTTTCCTGCGTCCTGTTCAAGATGCAACCTTTCAATTCTTATTTTTTTTGAATCTTTATCATCTAGGTCAATGATTACATGACCCTCACCAACTACTGGCTGCTTAAATTGAGAAATTTGATATCCTTGAGGTAAATCTGGATAAAAATAATTCTTCCTATCAAATATAGAAAAGTTATTAATTTTTGCATTTAATCCTAACCCAGTTTTAATAGCTTGTTCGACACAAATCCAATTAATTACAGGTAACATTCCAGGCATACCTGCATCGACAAAACTAACTTGGGTATTATGCTCTCCGCCAAATTTTGTAGAAGCAGAAGAAAATAATTTAGAATTAGAAATGATTTGAGCATGAACTTCTATCCCAATAACAATTTCCCAATCACCGGTATCACCTTTAATATAATTACTCATTTTTCCACCATCTTTCAGGAGTAGAAATAAAATTTGCAGATTTTTCTAAACATCTACCAAAACTAAGTATTGATTCTTCGTCAAAAGCGTTTCCGATTAATTGAAGTCCTATAGGTAATTTATTACTATCTAACCCAACTGGTACAGATAGGGCTGGAAGCCCTGCTAAATTTACAGGCACTGTAAATACATCGTTTAAGTACATCTCAATTGGATCATCATTTATTTCTCCAACCTCAAACGCAGTAGTTGGCGTAGATGGTCCAAAAATAACATCTACTTCAGAAAAGACATTTTTAAAATCTTGTGAAATCATTGCCCTAACTTTCTGAGCCTTTAAATAATAAGCATCATAATATCCAGATGATAAAACATAGGTACCTATCATTATTCTTCTTTTTACTTCAGACCCAAAACCTTCTGCTCTAGTGGCTTCATACATATCAATAATATTATCTGAATCAACACGATGCGTATATTTAACCCCATCATATCTAGCCAGATTTGAAGAAGCTTCTGCAGGGGCAATAATATAGTAACAAGGAAGAGCATATTTTATATTCGGTAAAGACACATCAACTAATTCAGCCCCAGATTCAACAAGCCATTCCTTACCTTTTTCCCAATAGCTTATTATTTCCTGTGAAACTCCGTCCATATTATATTCTTTAGGAATTCCAACCTTTTTTCCTTTAATACTTTTTTCGATAGATTTTTCAAAATCTGGTAATTTTTTATTCGAGCTAGTGGAATCTTTTTTATCATAACTGCAGATAGAATTTAAAACTAATGCTGCATCTTCAATATTTCTTGTTATTGGGCCCGCTTGATCTAATGAAGATGCAAAAGCAATTATGCCCCATCTAGAGCATCTGCCATACGTTGGCTTTAAGCCTACAGTACCTGTAAAAGAAGCAGGCTGTCTAATTGAACCTCCTGTATCTGTACCTAAAGATGCAATGCCTATACTAGCAGCGACTGATGCTGCTGAACCACCAGAAGAACCACCAGGAACAGTTAAATTTTTTTTAGAATTCTTCCAAGGATTTTTAACTGCTCCAAAAAAGCTTGTTTCATTTGAAGAGCCCATTGCAAATTCATCATTGTTCAATTTTCCTAATAAAATAGCCCCATCATCCCACAAATTTTTAGTTACTGTTGACTCATACGGTGGTATAAAATTTTCTAACATCTTACTTGAAGCAGTTGTCTTTATATCTTTTGTACAAAACATATCTTTTATACCAAATGGTATGCCCTCTAAAGCCCTGGCTTCGTTTGTACTATAATTTTTCTCAGAATTTAAAGCCGCTTCTCTTGCTAAGTCTGCAGTTTCGGTAATAAAAAGATTTAAACTTCTAGCCCCTTCCATTTCATTTATATGGGCATCAATAAGTTCTACTGGGCTTAGTTCTTTTTTATTAAGAAGCAATAAGGCTTCCTTAATCGATAGGTTGATTAACTCACTCATCAATCGACTACCTTTGGAACAAGAAAAAATCCATCTTCTGACATTGGTGCATTTGAAATAACTTTATCCCTATAACCGCCATCAGATACTCTATCTTCCCTTAGGTTAATGTTGTCAGCATCATCGAATGAAGAATAAATAGGGCTAATATCATCAGTATTTATTTCTGATAATTGTTCTACCCAATCTAAGATTTGGCTAAGCTCTAATGATAAACCATTAACTTCATTATCTTCTAGAGAAATTCTTGATAGCTTGGCTATCTTTTCAACTATCTTATTATCAATTGACATTTTTTAGCTCCTCATGAACACTAAATAGCAAAGTCCTTCTCGCATAGCAATTAACAATTTATAATAGAACAATGTTTACTAATGACCCTATAAAATTTAACAAGGAAACAAATAAAGATAAAGCACTGCTATGCTTGGATCCAGGAACAAAAAATATTGGTATTGCTATTTCAGATATTAATAAAAAAGTTGCAACCCCTATTGAAGTTATTAAATTTACTAAATATATGGATTTAAAGAATAAAATTGAGGAATTAGCTAATAAAAGAAGCATTCAAGGAATTGTCATTGGCTATCCTATAAATATGGATGGATCAATTGGCCCAAAGGCACAATCAAGTAATTCATTAGCTGATAATCTTTCGTCTGACCTAAAATTACCGATACTTCTTTGGGATGAAAGGCTTTCAACATCTGGTGCGGAGAGAATCTTAATAAATTCTGATATTTCAAGAAAAAAAAGGAAGGAAGTAATTGATAAGGTTACTGCGAGTTATATATTACAAGGATATTTAGATTTTATAAATAAAA
>JAZAJI010000026.1:0-21014 GCA_036230365.1 Pseudomonadota bacterium | reverse complement strand
TATGTCAAAAAAGGGGATCTTAGCAGGTATACCAATAAAAAGATTACTGCCTCAGAATAAAAATTTCGATAATTATATTATTGTTGCTTGTACAGAAATGAATTCAAAAGATGATTTTGATTTATATATTAATTCAGCGAAAGAGATTGCATCATGAATGAAAAAGGAGAAAATAAAGGTTTAGATCACGATGAGCCTCTTTTATTTGATATTGGAGATTTAGATAAATCTGGCGTTGATATTCAGAATCCTAAAAATATAAAGAATCGTCTTGGCGAAAGTTTTGAGAGCAGAAATATAGGTTTGCCTGGTCTGAGTGAGCCAGAATCAATAAGGCATTATGTCAGGCTATCAAGAAAAAATTACTCTATCGATGCAGGGTTGTATCCCTTAGGCTCCTGTACAATGAAGCATAATCCAAGATTGAATGAGAAATTGGCAAGATTAGATGGTTTTGCAAAAGTACATCCTCTTCAACCTTCTTCAACATGCCAAGGTGCCTTAGAATTAATATATGAGATTTCATATTGGTTAAAAGAATTAACAGGAATGGAAGCAGTTACAATGGTTCCAAAAGCAGGAGCGCAAGGCGAGTTATGTGGAATGTTGGCTATAAAACAAGCTTTGCTCTCAAAGAAACAGTCACATAAAAATAAAGTCTTGGTCCCAGATTCCGCGCACGGTACAAATCCAGCCACAGCAGCATTTTTAGGCTTTGAGGTAATTACACTTAAATCCCGAGAAGATGGAACATTAGATTTTGAAGATTTCAAAAAAAAGTTAGACGAAAATTTTGCCGCTGCAATGATTACAAATCCAAATACATGCGGTCTATTTGAAAATGAAATTATAGAGATTTCAAAATTAATTCATGATGCTGGAGGTTATTTGTATTGCGATGGAGCAAATTTTAACGCTTTGGTTGGCAAAGTAAAACCTGCTGACCTTGGAATTGATGCTATGCATATAAACCTGCATAAAACTTTTTCGACACCTCATGGGGGTGGAGGGCCAGGTTCTGGTCCAGTTGTTTTTTCTGAACTTCTTTCTGATTTCTGTCCAACACCTTTAATAGAAAAGAAGGATGAGACTTTTATCCTTCATGAGGACATGAGTGAGAAAATTTTATCTATGTCTTTTGGAAGATTAAGTGCTTTTCATGGTCAAATGGGAATGTTTGTAAGAGCATTATCTTATATGATGAGTCATGGTGTGGATGGGCTTAGGCAAGTCTCTGAAGATGCCGTCTTAAATGCTAATTATATTAAATCATCATTAGAAGATGTTCTAACATCAGCATATAAAGGCTACTGTATGCACGAAGTTTTATTTAATGATGACTTTTTAGAGGGAACTGGTGTTGAAACTATTGATTTTGCTAAGGCTCTTATCGATGAAGGTTATCATCCTATGACAATTTATTTTCCGTTGGTTGTTCATGGAGCCTTATTGGTTGAACCCACAGAGACAGAGTCTAAACTTTCTATCGATCAGTTTATTTCAACAATAAGAGATTTAGCAAAAAAAGTTCAAGAGGATCAAGATTTCTTCAAAAAAGCTCCAAAATTTACACCGATTAGGCGTTTAGACGAAACCAAGGCAGCAAGAAACCCTGTTTTACGTTGGAAAAAAGAGGATGTTATTGCAGCTGAATAGTGCCAAATCTTTTAATTGAAAAGAAAAAAAATAATTTAAATTATAAAATAATTGCTGGTGTAGATGAGGCAGGAAGAGGTCCGTGGGCTGGTCCAGTTTATTCAGCAGCAGTTATTCTGAATTATAATAATATTCCAGAAGAAATAAATGATTCAAAAAAGTTATCTGAGAAGAAAAGAAACAATATTTATTTAGAGATAATTTCCAACCATATTTATGGAGTAGGCATTGCTGATGTGAATGAAATAGATAAGTTAAATATTTTAGGCGCCACTCTTTTATCTATGGAAAGAGCAGTTAATAACCTTTCTATTAATCCAGACTTTGTTTTAATAGATGGAAATCATAAACCAAAAATAGAAATTGACTCCGAAAGTATAATTAAAGGGGATACCAAGTCATTATCAATTGCGGCAGCATCAATTATTGCAAAAGTTGAAAGAGATGAATTTATGAGACAATTAGATGTCCAATACCCCGCCTATAATTGGAAAAAAAATAAAGGGTATGGAACTAAAGACCATCAAAATGCATTAAAAATGCATGGAGTGACTAAATATCACAGAAAATCTTTTTCACCTGTTCGCAAGATATTGAGTCTTCAAGGCTAATCGAGACTCAATATATAGAAATATTAAATTATTTTGGTTCTTATCAATATATTCTATTGACCATTTTCTTAATTCCTAAGAGGATGATATTTACATGAATAATAAAATACTTAAAAAAGATAATCTTGAAGTTAATAAGATCTATAAAGGTGATTCCGTTAGGGTTCTTAAGTCTTTACCTTCTAATTCTATTGATGTTGTTTTTGCAGATCCGCCTTACAATTTACAATTAAAAAATGAACTAGCAAGGCCCGATTCAACAATTGTTTCCGCTGTAAATGATGAATGGGATCAATTTGAGAATTTTCAGAAGTATGATGAATTTACAAATAATTGGTTAAGTGAAATTAAAAGAATTGTTAAGCCAGATGGCACAATCTGGGTTATTGGGTCTTACCATAATATATTTCGTATTGGAAAAACTATTCAAGATCTTGGTTTCTGGGTGCTAAATGATATTATTTGGCGAAAAACCAACCCAATGCCGAATTTTAGAGGGACAAGATTTACTAATGCTCATGAAACCTTAATTTGGGCATCGTGTAGCAAAGATTCAAAATATGATTTTAATTATCAGGCAATGAAATCTCTTAATGAAGGGCTACAAATGCGTTCAGATTGGATTTTGTCTATCTGCTCCGGCAAGGAGAGGTTAAAAGATGATCAAGGTAAAAAGATTCATTCAACTCAAAAACCAGAATCATTACTTCATAGAGTAATTTTAGCATCTACTAAGCCAGGAGATATTATTTTAGATCCATTCTTTGGAACAGGAACTACTGGTGCTGTGGCTAAAAAACTAGGAAGAAATTATATAGGAATTGAAAGAGATGAAAATTATATAAAGGCTGCAAAGAAGAGATTAAAAAATATTTCTCCACTTAAGAATGATGTTTTAAATGTAACTGAATCAAAAAAAGAGCAAATAAGGGTTCCTTTTGGAAGTCTTGTTGAGAATGGAATTATTAAACCAGGAAGTATTTTAAAAGGACCAAAAGCACTTAAAGCGAGAAAATTTTCTGCCAAAGTTAGGGCTGATGGAAGTGTTTATTCCAAAGGGGAAAATGGATCAATTCATCAGATGGGAGCTAAATTACAAGGAAAAGAGTCTTGTAATGGATGGACTTTTTGGCATTTAGAAAACAAAGGTGAGCTTAAAGTTATAGATTCGATAAGAGAAGAATTTATAAAATCGTCTATAAAGAATTAAATAATATTTCTAGAGTTAGAAAAAAAGAAACAATAAATCCAAGTGAATTGTTGCTTTTAAATGTCTTTAAACAATTTTCTCTTTCGTTAATTTTAAGATAAAAAATTTGCAATAATAAATGCGAAAATAAAATTACAATTAATAAGTAAATTAATAAGCTTGTTTTTATAGCTAATAGAGTTGCAGAAAAAATTGTAAAAAATATAAAGTAAAATAGCATTAATGCGTTTTTAGTATTTTTTCCTAACAATAAAGCTGAAGACTTTAAACCTAATATTGCATCATCTTCTCTATCTTGGTGCGCATATATTGTGTCATAACCTACTGTCCAAAAAATACATGATATATATAACATTAATGGATAGTATGACAGCTCATTTGAGAACGAAAGCCACCCAAGTATTGCGCCCCAATTAAAAGTTATTCCAAGAAATATCTGCGGCCACCAAGTTATTCTTTTCATAAAGGGATATATAAAGATGGGAAACAAAGAAAGGCATCCTATTAATATTACTAGGCTATTAAATTGTAATAATATGGTTAATCCAATAATTAACTGGAGAAGTAAAAAAATTATTGCCCCTTGGTTAGAAACTCTTTTTGATGCAAGGGGTCTATTTTTTGTTCTTTCAACATTTTTATCGAAATCTTTATCAAGAAAATCATTCCATGTGCATCCTGCTCCACGCATTATTATTGACCCAACAAAAAATAATATAAAAAAGCTTATAGGTGGAAATTCTGATATTTTGACTCCGTATATCAATAAAGACCAAATACATGGCCAAAAAAGCAACATAAACCCTATAGGCTTATCGTATCGTGCAAGTTCTACCCATGGTGATACTTCTTTATATAAAACTTTGGGTAACAAATATTTTTTTTTATTTGTCATAAATTTTCCTTACCGCTATTTAACATGTTATTTATCTTTTGGTATTATTTTTTAGTTCTATGAGTTTGATAAGAGTTTACATAAATAAGAAGATTAAAAAGGGTTTTTTGGATTTAGATAATCCCCAAACACATTATTTAAATAATGTTATGAGATTAAAAACTGGAGATTCTTTAAATATTTTTAATGAAAATGATGGTGAATGGGAAGCTAATGTTTCTAGCGCAAAAAAAAATTCTTTTACTATAAAAATTCAAAATTATATAGGAATTCAACCAAAGCCTGCAGATATTTGGGTTTTATTTGCACCAGTAAAAAGCTTAAGAGTTGATTTCATTTCGCAAAAGATTACTGAATTGGGCGCTAGTCTAATATGGCCCATACTTACTGAAAGAACGCAAGTAAGAAAAATTAAATCTTCAAAGATTATTTCAAATGCAATAGAAGCTGCTGAACAGTGCGGCTCTACTCATATACCAATAGTTAATGAGGCTGAGACATTAGACTATATAATTGAAAATTGGTCATGCTTATCAAAGGATAGAATTTTAATTTTTTGCGATGAAAACTCTACAATAAAATTTTCTGAAGCATTAGATAAATTAAAAGAATCAAATAAGAATGATAAATGGGCAATTTTAGTTGGTCCCGAAGGTGGTTTTAGTAATTCTGAGAGAGATAAAATACTGAATTTAGAGAATTCTGTCAGCCTAACTTTAGGTAAAAGAATTTTAAGATCTGATACTGCTATCGTAAGCGCATTATCAGTTTTTCATTCTTTATTAGGTGATTGGAAAGAGTAGTTAAGATTTAATTTAGTTAAAAGTTTATGACAAAAATAGAGTCTAAAGATCAATTAATCGATTTTATTAAGAGCGGGGAAAAGAACCCTGCTAATTTTAAGATAGGGACTGAGCATGAGAAGTTTGTATTTAACCTCTCTAATAATAGGCCTGTTAAATATGATGGTGAAAAAGGAATTAAGGATCTATTAACTAGTCTCGAAGAATTTGGATGGAAAACTATCAAAGAGGGCAATAATATTATTGCTCTTTCAAGATCTGATGCCTTAGGCGGGGGGTCTATAACTCTTGAGCCTGCAGGTCAATTTGAACTATCAGGCGCAATGTTAGAAACCGTTCACGAGACAATAAAGGAGATAATCGATCATAAATCGCAAATATCTTTAGTGGGCAAGAAATTAGATCTAGGATTTCTGTCATTAGGCTTTACTCCAAATTGGAAGAGAGAAGAGATGCCTGTTATGCCTAAAGAAAGGTATCAGGTTATGAAGAGATATATGCCAACTAAAGGTAATCATGGTCTGGATATGATGTTCCGTTCTTGCACATCTCAAGTTAATTTAGATTATTCATCAGAAGAAGATATGATTAAAAAGTTTCGAATATCTTTACTAGCTCAACCTATAGTTACAGCCTTATTTGCTAATTCTCCTTTTAAAGATGGAAAGTTAAATAATTACAAATCTTATAGAAGCGAAGTATGGAAAGATACAGATCCGGACAGAACTGGAATTCTACCATTCGTTTTTAAAGATAATATGGGTTATGAGAGTTATGTAAATTACGCCTTAGAAGTTCCAATGTATTTTATCTATAGAGATGGAAGTTATATAGATCTTGCCGGAAGCTCTTTTAAAGATTTTATAGAAGGTAAATTAGATAAAGTTTCTAATTATTCTGCAACAATTGAAGATTGGGAATTACATTTAACCACTATATTTCCTGAGGTAAGATTAAAAACTTATCTTGAAATGAGAGGTGCTGATGCCGGCGGAATAGAGCAAATATGCTCACTTTCAGCTTTTTGGACAGGTTTACTCTATAACAATGATTCTTTGAACAAAGCTGGAGAATTGTTTAATGATATTGATGTTGCTGAATTAGATGAAGTAAGAAATTTGGTTCCTAAAGAAGGACTAAATTGTGTTGTAGGAAAATATAATGTTTATAATTTAGCGTCTGAACTTATTGAATTATCTCTTCAAGGATTAAAAAGCCGAAACAAATTAGATATTGAAGGAAATGACGAAACTAAATACTTAAGGCCAATAATTAAAATCATGAAAGATAAAGAAAATTCAGCTGATAAACTTATAAGAAAATATAATTCTGAATGGAATAAAGATATTATGAAAATTTATGAAGAATGTGTTTTCTAAGTTTTGCTATTTTACAAAATTATGTGTAAATTATTTTCTTTTAAGGATAAAAATTTATGAATTTTGATTTTTCAGAAGACCAAAAATTATTAAAAGAACAAGTTTCTAAATTTTTGGCAGATAATTGCTCTCTTTCAGTTGTAAGAGAGGTATTAGAAGGTGAAGCATTTTATTCAGAAGATGTTTGGAAGGGTTTAGTAGAATTAGGTTTAACTGGAACTACAATACCCGAAGAGTACGGTGGTCTTGGTTTAGGAGCTCTAGAGTTATGTGTTATTGCTGAAGAGCTGGGCAGGGCAGCTGCACCAGTTCCATTTTCTTCATCTGTTTATCTTGGAACAGAAGCTATTAGGATTTTTGGAACAGAGAGTCAAAAAGAGAAGTGGCTCCCTAAGTTAGCGGTTGGTGAAATAATATCCACCTTTGCTCTAGCTGAAACAAGTTCTGAACCTACGGAAAAGAATATAAAAACTTTATTTTCTGGAGGTAAGGTTTCCGGGCAGAAAATTCCTGTTGCCGATGGTAGTTATGCTGACATTGCTGTTGTGGTAGTTAAAGACAGTGATTCAGACATAATTTCGTTAGCAATTGTAGAACTGAATTCAAAAGGAGTGGAAAGAAACGCTGTAAGCACTTTAGATCCATCAAGAGATCATGCTGATATAATTTTTAAAGATGCTGATGCGGAGTTAATGGATGTAGATGGTGAGGGCTGGGATGCGGTTGAAAGAGTTCTTGCTTCTGCTGCTGTTTTAATGGCTTTTGAGCAAATAGGTGGAGCAGAGGCCTCTCTTAACATGGCTAAAGATTATGCCCTCGATAGATATGCCTTTGGAAGGCAAATCGGTTCATATCAAGCTATAAAACATAAATTAGCAGATATGTATGTTAAAATTGAACTCGCAAGATCAAATAGTTTTTATGGGGCTATGATGTTGAATGATGAAGGTGCGGATCTTAAAATATCTGCAGCGGCATCTAGAGTTGCTGCCACCGATGCATTTAATTTTGCTGCTCAAGAAAATGTTCACACCCACGGTGGTATTGGATTTACTTGGGAAGCAGATACACAGTTTTTTTATAGAAGAAGTCAAGTTCTTGCTCTTGCTTTAGGAAGCTCATTAACTTGGAAAAATAAACTTGTAAGTCAACTAGAAGCAAAGAATGTAAGTTAAAGGAGATTGAAATGGATTTTAATGACACAAAGGAAGAAGCTGAATTTCGTTCTGAAGTTAAAGTTTGGCTTGAAAGTAATGCTCCTAAAAGTCTGCAGGTTGCAGCAAGGTATGATGCAATAGATGTAAAAGAGGATGCCTTATCTAGAGCACGCGAATGGCAAGCTAAGAAAGCTGAATCAGGTTATGCAGCAATTACATGGCCTAAGGAATTTGGAGGATTAGGCGGTTCAGCTATTCAATCCGTCATCTATTCTCAAGAAGAGTCAAAATATAATGTGCCAACAGGATTTTTTGAGATTGGATTAGGAATGTGTATTCCAACAATGATGGCTTGGGCAACTTCAGAACAAAATGAACGATATGTTAAACCAGCTCTTCACGGGGAAGAAGTTTGGTGTCAGTTGTTTTCTGAACCTGCAGCTGGTTCTGATGTTGCTGGAGTTAGGACTAAGGCCGAAAAAGATGGTGATGATTGGATCATAAATGGTCAGAAAGTATGGACATCAGGAGCTCATTTTTCAGATTTTGGAATTATCGTTGTACGAACGGATCCCAATGTTGCTAAACACAAAGGTCTTTCCTTCTTTTTCCTTGATATGAAATCCGAAGGTATTGAGGTTAAGCCTATTAGGCAGATTTCAGGAGTAGCTAATTTTAATGAAGTTTTCTTTACTGATGTAAGAGTTCCAGATTCACAAAGACTTGGAGAAGTTGGTGAAGGGTGGAAAGTTGCTCTTACAACTTTAATGAACGAAAGACTTGCGATTGGTGTGCCTAAGTCTGCAGATTATTCATCCCTTACCAAAGCAGCAAAAGAAATTGATATCAATGATGAGCCTGCCATAAAAAATGATTTAGTGAGATCAAAGATAGCGGATTGGTATATTCAGGCTGAAGGGCTTAAGTATACTAAAATGAGAACCTTAACATCTTTATCAAAAGGTGAAACACCTGGACCTGAAAGCTCAATTGGGAAGATAGTTTCCGCTCCAAAGATGCAAGATTTAGCTTCTTTTGCAATGGATTTGCAAGGAGCTGCTGGGATTATGAATGACGCTGAAATAGCTCTATTACATTCTATATTTCAAAGTCAATGGTTGAGTGCTGCAGGATATAGAATAGCAGGCGGTACAGATGAGATATTAAGAAATATAGTTGCTGAAAGAGTTCTTGGATTACCTCAAGATGTAAGAGTGGATAAATCTGTTCCCTTTAATGAATTACCTAGCGGGCGTTAGTAATTAAGCTGAACCTGATTAATATTTTTTCCTTTAATGTCTTTTAAGGAAAGAATAACTGTGTTGTCGTTGATAAATTCTATTAAGCCATAATTTTCCCATACATATAATTCATCAATTCTGTTGGGCCCAGGCTCAGGAGGTCTTTTTTTGTATCTTGAGGCCCATGCTCCACCAGGTAAGTTTAAAGAACTTGATGTAAGTTCATAAATGTTTTTGCCTGATAAAGTTGTATCTTTGTAAATTGCTCCTGCATGTCTATCGCCAGATATAAGGATGGTATTTTTTAAAGAATTACTATCAATTAAATTATACAATTTCTGCTTTTCTAAAGGCAAAAGCCCCCATTTCTCATAACCGTGACCCTCAGCGATAATTTGTATACTTGAAACTATAATCCTCATATCAACAGTTTCCTCAAGTTTCTTACTTAACCAATTCCATTGTTCTTTTCCAAGTATCGTTTTTGAAGCATCTAAATCATTAACATATCGTTCTTTTAAAGGGGCGTTTCTTTTGTCTGTTATTTTAAAAGATGATTTAAAATATCTGGTATCAAGAAAGATTATTTGGAGTATTCCTCCTGGAATACTTTTCTTTGTCTCAAAGTAAAGGCCAGAACGCTGTCTTCTTTTATCGTTTGTAGGAACATCCCAGAAATCAAGAAATAATTCTTTTGCCTCATCTTTGTATATATATTCATATCCACCATCATTCTTCCCAAAATCATGATCATCCCAAATTGCCATTACCTCATTAGTTTTTTTTAAATCTATAAAAGGAATTTCTTTCTTTTGCTTTATATATGATCTTTTTAGTTTTTTAGTAGTCCCAGTTTTTTTATCATCCCCGTAAACATTATCACCCATAAAAATGAAGATATCTGATCCCTCATTTAATATTGGATCCCAAATAGGTTGAGGATTATCTTGACTTAGACATGATCCTAGCGAAATTTTATCTATAGTTTTAGCGTTTATAGGTAATGATAATATTATAAATAGGAATACAATTAATCTCATAATTATTCATTCAAAAAAAAGGTGCTAAATAATAGCACCTTTCTTTAATATGTCATTGCAATTAAAATTGATATTTTACACCAACTTTAAGTTGCCATACTGATTTTCCAATTTTTCTAACAGGGTCACCGTCAATATCAAATTTGTTAAATACATATCGACCTTGATCATCAACTTCTGCTTGCACAACACCACGAGAATTCATTGTTCCTCCAGCATAGTTTTCAAATCCACCCCAATCAGAATTAATAAGGTTTAAAACATTCTCGATATCAACATAGAATGTTGCCTTACCTTTAATACCGCCTGTTGGTAATTGTTGAGCAATTCTTACATCAAAAGTACCTTCCCACGGGCTATTAAAGCTATTTCTCGGTACGGCATTACCTCTGTAACCAGAAAGCCCAGAGTCTTCAAGAAATTGATTAAACGCATCTAAATCGAAACCGTCAGCATATAATACATTTGGATCATCTAAGGATGGAACATATAATAAATCAATATTTTCACCATCAGTTCTATAGCCACTCAAATCACCTAGGAATGTATAACTAAAAGGTGTTCCAGATTGTCTAAATCCGTTAAGAGCAATACTTGTTTCAAGATCTCCAAAAATATTTCCTTTCCAGCTTAATTTATAATCAAAAGCATGCTCTACTTCGTAATGTGAAGGGGCATTTACTGGAGATAAGTGGTCAAAAACAGGGAACCGGGTTGCGCTAGAAAAAATAATTGAACTTGTCATAGCATGTGCCATTTCACGCTCTTGATGCGCATAAGAAAGATATAGATCAATTCCATTATCAAAACTTTTCTCAAATGAAACACTATAAATATCACTTTCAGGTTCAACATCCTTAAATGTTGTTAAATAACCAACATAACTACATCCTCCATATAAAGGTCTATTATCAGCGAGAGCATTACCTCTTGGATCACAGCCGCCAATATATGCGCCAACTGGATCTTCTTCTTTCATGTGCATGTAATTAGCTCTGATTGTAAATGGACCAAGCTTGCCTATATCAAGATCAGCTGTAACTCCTAAATGTAATTTAGTAATAGAGGGAATTCCAAAATCTTTATCCATCATATTTGTGTATCCACCAGTATCACCAGCTTCATTTCTTACCAATGCCAATGCTGCATCTCCAGGATAACTCTCAGGAGTTCCAGGCGTTGGTAAATTTCCACTTCTAGCTCTAAGTTTATTTCCAGGAAGGCCGAGACCTGTGTCTATAAATGGTCCACCATACCAAACTGGAGGAAGGTTTCCACTAAACTCACCCCAACCAAAAGTTACTAAAACATTGTCTTGTGCTTGCCAGTCAAGAGAAAGACGAGGCATTAAAATATCTTCTCCATCTAAATTTACATCATTTTCTGGAGGTGATCTAAATGTATCTCCAGTCCAGTTATACCAAAAAGTATTTTTTTCTGGAACAGAATCCATACCAATTTCTTCATATCTAAAGCCAATTCTAGCAGTAAGATTAGGGGTAATATCCCAAGTGTCTTGAAGATAAATAATTGTAAAGTCCATATTAAATCTTCCTGCTGCATCTAGAGGATTATTGGTGTCAGCATTTCTATAATCCAATTCCTTTAAGTTACCTGCAATAAAATCATCTATGGAATTATAGTCATATTCACCTAAACTATTTCTAGAAAACATATTAAACATATCATTTTCTACAACCTTATAACCTAACTTAATGGCATGATTACCTATGTCATAGTAGCCTGCAATTTCGTATTGCTTTCTATTTGTTTCAATTTGGTTTGCATGTCTATATTGATCTGGCCCAAAGAATACTGTCCCTCCTGATGCTACTCTAATTCCAACTTCACCAATTGTAGTAGCTCCTACTGGCGTATTTGGATTGCTTACATCTGTATCAGAAATTAAAATTTTTGTTGAGAAATTATCTGTCCAATCTGAATTCAATTCAAGCTTCATAGATTCGTATTCTTTATTAATTCTATACCAATCACTTGATAAAGGTAGGCCCCATGTACGATTGAAGTAAGCTGACTCAGTAAATCCTTCAGTTAAATTATAAGTAAATGTTAGATTGTGGCTATCGGATAAGTTTGCATCTAGCCTAAGAAATGTTTTTTCATCTTCTTCTTCCCTAGCTTTATTATAAGTTCCTGCATCATAGCCAATCACATCTTGAGCTGCTTTTATAACGGCATCAGCTTCAGATTTTGTAACAAGGCCTGATTGAAAGGCAAGCATTGAAAGAGGGTCTGATGCTTCATATTTTTCGTATCCCAAAGAAAAGAATAATTTGTCTTCTATGATAGGTCCGTTAAAAGTCATTGAAAAAAGTTTAGTATCAGGATCTGGATGATCAGTTTTTTCACCAAAAGGTTCATCTCCACTATCTTGAGATGACTCTAAAGTAACAGAACCATGGAAATCATTTGTTCCGGCTTTGGTCGTTAAAACAATATTACCACTTAACGCCTCACCTAATTCAGCGTCATAATTAGCAACTTTTACAGAAACCTGCTCGACTAAATCAATAGATATAGGCATTCGATTAGTTGGATAAGCATTGCTACTTAAACCATAGGAATCATTTGCGCTTACACCATCAATTACAAAACCAATTAAACGAGGCATGCCGCCAGCAAATGAAAGTCGACCTTCATTATCAACTGTTACAAAGGGATCTAACCTTGCAATATCTTTAATATCTCTATCAATAGATGGTAATGTTTCTAAATCTTCTGCTGTAAAAGTTGATCCTGGTCCTACCCCAAGCGTATCAAAGCTAACTGCCTGTCCAGTAACTATTATTTCTTCTATATTCGAGCCACCAAGTTGGATACTAAGAGTATATTCACCTCCAAGACTTGTATAAACACCTGACCTTAAAGAGCTATCACCCGCCTTAGTTGCTCTTACATCGAATGGGCCACCTAATCTTAGACCTCTTGAATAGAAGGAACCTGAGTTATTAGTAGTTGTGGAAGATTTAGTTCCAGAAGGAATATGTGTTATTTGGATTGAAGCGCCCGATATAGGGTTTCCTGATTCATCAACAACTGAACCTCTAATAATACCAGTAGTTTGTTCAGCTAAAACATTATTTGGAGCAATCAGCCATAAAGAAAAAAGAATTAAGGAAAAGAAAGTAAAAGATTTTGAAATCCCTTTAAATTTTGTAAGAAACATTTGCGACCCTTTATTATAATTAGATAGAATTTAGTAGTTAAAAAATAATTAAACTAATTAGTTTTTATCATAAATATTATTGAATTAGGATACTTTTTTATAAATTTTTGTGAATAAAAAAATGGCCCGAATAAAATATTCGAGCCATTTAATTTAAGTTACTTGGATTTAAAAAGAAGCTTTAAATGTTACTCCAAGTGTTTGAGGTTCATTCCACCAGCCGCGAGTTGTAAGACCGCCAATAGTTGACCACCTTTGCTCTCTCTCATCGGTTAGGTTTCTACCCCAAACAGTTACACTATAATTATCTATAGAATAACTAATCGTAGCATTAACATTTTCAATACTATCAAGGCTACCTAATGGATCATTTGAAGAATTTGATTCCATTTCATCTCTAAAACGATAAGAAACTCTACCTTTTAATTCACCATTACCAACTATAGTGGTGTATGAAGTTGTAAAACCAAATGTATTTTCTGGAGTATTTCGAGGAACTAACGCAGAGTTATCAGTAATAATATTGTCACCAGTTAGATCAGCAAAATAATTTGCATATTCTGATTTTAAATAGCCATATGTTAACATTAAGTCCCAAGCTTCTGAAACTTGATACATAAGTTCTAATTCAAAGCCATCCATCTCAAGTGAAGATGCATTACGAACAACCGTTGCAACATTAGTTAGGTCAACTGGTATAAGGATAGACTCTTGTTTATCATCATATTCTGATCTAAAAATAGCACCGTTAAGGATCATTCTTCCGTCCATTAATGTTGATTTCCAGCCAAATTCATAGTTTTTAACGAATTCTGGTTCATAAGATGGGTCAATGTTAAAGTTAGCCTGACGACCGAAGAAACCACCACTTTTAAAGCCTTCACTATAAGTGAAATAATACATGGAATCATCATTTGGTTGATATCTTAGCCCTACCTTAGGAGTAGTTTCATCCCATTTTGCTTGATATGGCACAGGAGCATATAATGGAGGTCTAGGTTCACCCCTCAATGGATAATATCCTACCCCTTTATTACCACCTAGGAAATCCTTTTCTTCTTCAGTCCATCGGAAGCCTAAGGTTAATGTTAACTGATCAGTGATAAACCAATCTGCTGAGAAGAAGACTGCTATAGATTCAGTGGTTTGTGTTTGTCCGTTATTACTAGCAAGATCACTTTCCCAAGGAAGACCTGTTATCTGACTATCTCTACCATATCCTGTTAATGTATCTCCTAGACCCCATTCACCGACACCAAGACGAGATAGCTGGTAAAACAGATCATAAACATCCCAATTCTGTACATAATCTACCTCCCAATCATAAACACCAGCAATGAATTGAACTTTTTCAGAAAATTGTGAAGTTACCCTTAATTCATGACTTGTTTGTTCCCAGTCATTAAAATAATTCATTCTTAAAAGACGTGCAGCAGATCCGTCAAAGTCTTGCATATTTTGTTCATCCATATCACGGTTAGCGTATATGTATGTAAATAAGAAATTTTCAGTATCATAATTTGCAGTTAATATAATTGATTCATATTCATTATCACTAAAGTTTGATCCATCAGATTCTACTGTATCTGGTCCATCAGTTGCATCTTTTTCACAACCATTATTAGGATCAAAACCAATTAGTGAAATTGTACATGCTAATTCACCAACTCTGTTTCTATTAACATAAACACCTTGCTCACTTTTATCTTCCATAACTTCATAGTGAAGTTTTAAGTTAAATTGTTCATTTGGCTCCCAAAGAGTAGTAAAACCATAATTTTTCTTATCATCTCCACCAGCGTGAGTATCTAGATAAGTATTGTATACATGACCATCATGCTCAATTTGTGCGGCAAATAATTTTATTCCTAACTTATCTTCAATTATAGGTAGTTGAACAACAGCTTTTATGTCTTGCCTGCCAAAATCACCAACAGTTACACTTAAGTCTGCCCCCATCTCATTTAAAGATACAGGTGTACGTATAACATTAAGAATACCGCCAGTTGTATTTTTACCAAAAAGCGTTCCTTGTGGCCCACGAAGAACCTCAATTCTTTCAATATCAAAATTATCAAGAAGAACACCACTTGCTGTTCCTAAGAACATACCATCCATTACAACACCAATGGCAGGTTCAAAACTTTTATCAACTTCAGCCGATGAAACACCTCTAATAGTTATTGCGGCCCCACTACCAATACCAGGAGTTCTGTTAATGTATAGGTTTGGCGCAAAAGCTTGAATATCTTCAATTCTTCTCACACTACTTTCTTCAAGTTGATCGGTTATAGCTGACACAGCCATAGGAACATCTTGAATTGATTCCTCTTTTTTTCTGGCTGTAACAATAATTTCTTCAATTGCATAAGTTGGTTGACTTTCTTGTGCAAAAGAAAAAGTATTTAATGTAACTGTTAGTGAAAACACTAAAGCTAACAAAAATAGTTTTTTTGGAAACATAATTTCTCCTCTTAGATTTAATAATTTGCTTAATTACTATCGATTCTAATATTATCTAAAGTAAATAATTCTAGTTGATAGAATTTGAGCATAAAATAACTATAAATACTTAAATAACAAGCATTTTATTTATATATGTGGTAATAATTTTTTTTAATTTTTAAGAAGAAATTATGATTGAAAAACATAAATTTTGCATTGCCCCCATGATTGATTATACGGATAGGCATTGTCGTTATTTTTTTAGGAAAATAACCCAAAACGCTATGCTTTATACAGAAATGGTTGTTGCGGATGCTATTATTTTTGGTGATAAAGATTTTTTCTTAAAATTTGATAAAATAGAACACCCTGTGGGATTGCAAATAGCAGGAAGTGATCCAGAAAAACTATCTGAAGCTGCTAAATTGGGAGAAGAATACGGATATGATGAGATTAATTTAAATTTAGGGTGTCCTTCAAGAAAGGTACAAGAAGGTAATTTTGGTGCATGCATGATGAAGGATCTTGATTTAGTTGAAAAATGTTTATCAAAAATAAAGGAATCTGTAAAAATTCCTGTCACCGTTAAATGTAGAATAGGTCTAGATAACGACGATCCATATCAAGTTTTACCAAATTTTATAGAAAGAATAAAAGAGATAGATATAGATACTTTTATTATTCATGCTAGAAAAGCCATTTTGAATGGCTTAGATCCAAAGAAGAATCGTGAAATACCCCCATTAGATTATGATATCGTTAGGTTATTAAAAAGGAAGTGGCCGGAGTTAAATTTTATTTTAAATGGTGGTTTGAACTCAATAACGGATGCAAAGAAGGAAATATCATTAGATCGCACTAACCTTGATGGCGTCATGTTAGGAAGGGCAGTATATATAGATCCCTTTATGCTTAAAGATGTTGACTATGTTTTTTATAATAAAAATAAAATTGATGTAAATCGTTATCAGATAGCTGAACAAATGCTTCCATATATAGAGCGGCAAGTTAAAAAGGGTACACAAGTAAATCATGTAATTCGTCACATGTTAGGTCTTTTTCATGGGTATAGAGGCGCTAAGTTTTGGAGAAGTTATTTATCTAATGAAATTACAAAAAGAAAATTTGATCCAAATGTTCTTAGAGAGGCTCTAGATAAAATGTATGATATTCAAAAAGAGGTGGCTTAATGTATTATAATGGTATTGGTTTGATACCTTTTATTATATCTTTAGCTTTATCAGGAATATTTTCAGGTTTTTTGGCGGGTTTACTTGGGGTAGGAGGAGGAATAATTGTTGTTCCTGTTTTATATCATGTTCTCTTATCATTAGGTTTTTCTCAAGATATTATAATGCATGTTTCCGTTGCAACATCTTTAGCTATTATAATACCAACAGGTTGGCGTTCTTATGTAGCTCATAAAAAAAACGAATCTGTAGATAATTTTATTTTAAAGAAATGGTTAATCCCTACTTTAATTGGTTCGGCAGTAGGAGCTGTTATTGCAGGTTTAATATCAGGTTTTTATCTTACATTTTTCTTTGCTACTATTGCGTTATTAGTCTGTATAAATTTATTTTTATCGAATGAAGACTTTAAACTTAGTAATAAATTACCTTCAGGATTATTTAGTCTTAACATCCCTCTTTTCGTAGGCGCATTTTCATCCATGTTAGGAATTGGTGGCGGAACTTTTAATGTTAGCATTATGTCTTTATATGGCGTACCTATTCATAAGGCAGTTGGAACATCAGCAGGTTTAGGTTTTTTTCTTTCTATTCCAGGAACTTTATTTTTTATTTTAACTGGTTTTCATATTGCAAATCTCCCACCTATGTCTTTAGGTTATGTCAATATTCTTGGTTTATTGCTTATTGCGCCTCTGGCCGCTATTTCTGCACCTTTAGGCGCAAAATACGCTCACTCTCTTCCTAAAAAAATATTAACGAGAATTTTCGCAATTTTTCTTCTTTTTACTTCAGTGAGAATGTATTTAGAGCTTTTCTAAATCTTTTGATCATAATCACCAATCTCTGGAAAATTCTTGAACACATCATTTATGGAAGAAAAAATATCTTTCATTCTTTCTTCTGAAACTGGGCTTTCGCAAACAACAACTAGATTTGGTGAATTTGAAGAAGCTCTAATTAATCCCCAACTTCCGTCTTCAAGAATAATCCTTACACCATTTACAGTTAAAAGTGATGAAATCTTTTGCTTAGATATTAATTCTTCGTTATCTTTTTTTTCTTGAAATATTTTTTTTATATCTTCAACAATCTTATATTTTTCTTCTTCAGGACATTTTGGTGACATTGTTGGTGTAGAAAAGGTTTTTGGTAGTTCATTGTAAATTTCTGAAATTGTTTTAGTTATATTTTCGTCAAGAATCTTAATAATTTCTATTGCTGACAACACTCCGTCATCATAACCTCTTCCAATTGGTTTGCTAAAAAAGAAATGACCAGATCTTTCAAAACCTGCAATAGCGCCAACCTCACTAGTTTTTCTTTTTATGTAACTGTGACCAGTTTTCCAATACATAACTTCTGAATTGCTTTCTCTTAATAGTTTATCTGAATCAAAAAGCGATGTAGATTTAACATCAATAATAAATTTTGAATTTTTATATTTTTTTGAGATATTCCTGGCAATAAGCAACCCTAATTTGTCAGAAAATATTTCTTTTCCATTATCATCAACTACTCCTAGTCTATCTCCGTCACCATCAAAAGCAAAACCAATATCTGCACCATTTTCTAGAACATGTTTTCCTAAATCATCAAGCATTTTCATATCTTCTGGATTAGGATTATAATTTGGAAAATTACTATCCAAGTCACAATGTAAGGGAATAACCTCTACTCCAATCCGTTTTAAAGCTTCGGGAGCAAATAAACCCGCGGTTCCATTTCCGCATGCAACAACAGCCTTAATTTTTCTATTTACTTTAATCTCAGATGCGAGGTCATCGATATATTCATTATTAATATTTCTAAAAATGTAATTACCCTTGTTTTTGGGTAAAGATTTTTCTTTACCAACTAAACTTTTGAGTTCGTTAATCTGATTAGGGCCAAAAGTTAATGTTTTTTCTATGCCCATTTTTATTCCTGTCCAACCATTTGGGTTATGACTTGCAGTAACCATTGCAACATTATCGCAATCAAGAAAATATTGAGAAAAATAAGCTCCAGGAGAAATTGTTAATCCAATATCATAAACATTAATGCCTGAAGCAATAAGTCCCGCAATAAGAGCCTCTTTTATTTCTTCAGAATAAGATCGAAAATCATGACCAACAGATATTTTATTATTATTATCTGAATTTTTTTTAATTATCTCACCTAAGCATAAACCAATTTCTTGAATCCCAGGTAGATTTATTTGTTCAGGATAAAGCCAACGAGCATCATATTCTCGAAAACCTAAATCATATATTTTCTCTTTCTCTTTATGGTCTTTAAGAGAGAAATTTATGGGATTTGAATAGTTGATATCCAACTATTTTCCTTTCATTGCTTTTTCTAGAACTTTTCCTGTTTGCTCTCCGCCGTTAAAGAAAGGTTTTGCGTTTGTAAAATCAGAAATACTTTCCCAATTTTTTTCTATATCCTCTGCGGTTGCTTCTAGGCCTAAATTAGATCCATCACTTTCCATAATCTTTGCTAATGAATAAACACCTGCACCAGCGCATAAGATTGTTCCTGTAGGAGCATTTTCGCCTGAAAGATATATAACTGCAGGCGTAACACTGCTAGGTGTAAGAAGCTCTTCGGCTTCTGGAGGCATAAGATTTGCTGTCATTCTTGTGTACGCTACAGGACATAAAACATTGCAATTAATATTATATTTCTGACCTTCAAGTTTTAAAGAATTAACAAATCCAACAACTCCTAATTTTGCTGCTCCATAATTAGTTTGTCCAAAATTTCCATATAATCCTGTAGAAGATGTTGTAACTAATATTCTACCATAATTTTGTTCCTTCATTATTTCCCAAACCATTTTAGTAGGTTTTACTGAGCCCATTAAATGAATATCTGTTACAATTGTGAAGTCATCAATTCCCATTTTAGAAAATGATTTATCTCTTAAAATTCCTGCATTATTAATTAAAATATCAATTCTACCAAATTCATCTATGGTTTGATCAACCATATTTTTTACACCGTCATCATCTGTTACTGAAGACCCATTTGGTATAGCGATTCCTCCAGAAGCAGTAATTTCTTTTACAACATTATTTGCAGATTCTGAGGACCCTCCAGATCCGTCAACTTCACCACCTAAATCATTGACAACTACTTTTGCTCCTCTTTTAGCAAATTCTATGGCATGGCTTCTACCTAATCCTCCGCCTGCGCCAGTAACAATTACAACTTTATCTTCAAAATTTATTGTCATGATTTTCTCCTCAAAATTTATAATACTCTTAGTCTTTTGAAAAACTTATGGTCAAGTTTATTTTTAACTATAAAATACACTGATAAGCAATAAATTAAATAAAAAGAGGTAAAAATGATTTTATACGAATTTGCTCAAGCCCCAAATCCACGTAGGGTAAGAATCTTTTTAAATGAAAAAGGTATAGATATACCTACAAAACAAGTTGATTTAATGAATGGTGAACATAAAAAAGATGAATATAAAAAAATGAGTCCTCTTTCCCAAGTTCCGACATTGGAATTGGACGATGGGACATATATTACTGAATCAATAGCAATATGCCGTTATTTCGAAGCATTGTATCCTGAGCCTAATTTATTAGGGAAAGACCCAAAAGAAATAGCAATTATTGAAATGTGGCAAAGAAGAATTGAATTATTATTGATGATTGGAATTGCCAATACTTACAGACATGGACATCCAGCTATGGCTGCTCTTGAGGATCAGGTAAAAGAATGGTCAGAAGCTAGTAGACCGAGAGTAATTAAAATGCTGCACTGGTTCGAAAAGCAGATGGAAAATAAAGAATATATTTGTCTAGATCGATATACCATCGCAGATATTTCTGCTTTAGTTTGTTTTGATTTTGCGAAGTGGCCTAAAATTGAGATTCCAGATAACTGTAATAACCTTAAAAATTATTATGAAAGATTAAATAGTAGAGCAAGTGCTTCTGCTTAATATTGCTTGACCAAAGCATTGTTTTTTAATAGAAAAATACTGTCAGATGGTTGGATGATCGCGCCTTAAGTGGCGAGGAAAGTCCGGGCTCCAAGAGACACAGTGCCGGGTAACCCCCGGCGAGGGCAACCTTAGGGAAAGTGCCACAGAAATAAACCGCCATTATGGTAAGGGTGAAAAGGTGCGGTAAGAGCGCACCGCATGTTAGGTAACAAGCATGGCTCGGTAAACCCCACTGGGAGCAAGACCAAATAGGA
>JAZAJI010000025.1:0-18615 GCA_036230365.1 Pseudomonadota bacterium | reverse complement strand
ATGCAGTAGAACGAGAATTTGCCGGAAAATAATCAGATATCATAGAATGCGCAGGTGGACTACAACCTGCTTCTCCAACACCAACACCTATTCGAGCAAATAATAAATGATAAAAATTTTGTGCTAGTCCTGAAATAGCAGTCATTAAACTCCACACACCAATAGCAATTGAGATAAGGTTTCTTCTATTTCCATAATCAGCATATTTAGCAATAGGAATACCTAGGGTTGCGTAAAACAATGCAAAAGCAAAACCGGTTAACATTCCAAGGGAAGTATCTGAAAGTTTAAGATCTGATTTAATTGATTCCAATAAGATAGATAAAATTTGTCTATCTATGAAATTAAATGTGTAAACAACAACTAAAATTCCAAGAACATAATTTCGTACACTATTTTTTTTATTTTCTTTTATTGTGTCCATTGGCCAGTAAGAAATTAAATGACCAAGTCAGATTATATATTTTTGGTTTATTTGCTAGTTATTTTTAATAAAAAAGGGGGTTTTACACCTCAACTACAACTTTACCAATATTACCGCCTTCAAAAAGCTTTAAATATGCTTCCGGCAAATTTTCAAGACCTTTAGTAGTTTGGAAAGGTAACTTTATTTTTTTTTCGTCAATCCAATTTTTAAGTAATGGATTAAACTCATTTTCTCGATGATAAAAATCAGGGGAAAAGAAACCTTCTACCCTTAGTCTTTTCATAAGAATAAGGTCATAATTTTTTGGACCAGGCGATCTTTTTGATGAACTGTAATAATCAAGTAGACCTGAAATTGCTATAGTCCCAAAAAGAGCCATATTTTCATATACTGCCTCAGCAATAGGCCCGCCAACATGGTCGATATATACATTTATACCCTCTGAACAAAGCTCCTTAAGTTGTTCTGAAACATTTTCTTTTTTGTAATTTATAGCCCCATCAAAACCATAGCTATCACATATTAATTTACATTTTTCATCTGTTCCAGCTATACCAATCACTTTACAACCAACAATTTTAGCTATTTGTCCAACTAATAAGCCTGTGCAACCCGCAGCAGCAGATACGACAAAAGTATCACCTTTTTTTGCTCTGCCTGTTTCGACCACCCCTACATAGGCAGTCCAACCATTTGCACCTAGAATTCCAACATAATTGATTAAATCAATTTCACTATCATTAACAATACTGGGGAACATGCTTTCAGGATCAATAAGAGAGTAATCAGCCCATTGACCCCATGATCTAAGTTTTTGTCCAGGTAAAAAGTTTGGGTTTTTACTAACGATAACTTCACTAAGGACCGTACCTGTAATTTTTTCTCCTATAGGTGTCGGAGGTAAATAAGAGTCTTCGCGATCTGTCATTATCATTCTTGTCCCTGCATCCATGGAAAGAAAGATGTTTTTAGTTAGAATAAAGCCTTCAGGCACCTCAATACTTTTCTCTTTTAATAATTTAAAACATTCTGAGAAATTATTACCCTTAGGCATGCTATCCATAACCCAATATTTATTATTAATATCAATTTTTGTCATTTAAAGGATTGGTGGGTTTTTAATTTTTTCATCAATATAAAAATCAACATATTTATGGAAAAATTGATTACCTCTTTCATTTTTCCCAAATTTAACGCTATCTTTAGAATGTGAATTTAAACCTTTTTGAATTTCAAGACCTAATGCATAATCTTCATCATTAACTACATCTCTTAAAAAATTCATAAAGTGATCTAATTCCGCTGTTTCTTCTTTATTTTTTGGAGTTTCAGGAGCTACATAATGTAAAATTGTAGTGTTGGTATCAGCTGTTTTACCTGGCAGAATTTGAGCAATTTGACCAATTCCTAATCCTAGGGATATAGAAATATTAGGAAATAATGTTCTAACAAAATCTACTCCTTGACCTTCTTTTTTCCACCATTCCTTTTTTGGTAAATCAAATATTTCTTCAATATTTGTTGATGCAAAAGCTATTCTCAAATGAGGGCCAAATGAAGAGAAGTCCATAATACCCTGCATTGTCATAGGTAAAATTGTATCTTTATGTGCAGTTGAAAAATGATATCCTTCCAAATAACCGTCAAAAGCTATTTTCCAATTGGCTCCATGGATTACTTTAAAGCCATGGTAGTGCCAATTTTGTAGATTGAAGTGTTCTATCTCAGATTTCATACCTCCAAGAAAATTATCTAAATTTAATTCTATGTTAGGAGTTAAGGTTACAAAAATCATCCCGCCAAATTCTTCACATGGTAAAATTTGAAGCCCATTGCAACTTTTATCAAGCTCTCCAAATTTAGAATTTTCAAGTATCCCAATTAACTCACCTTCATTTGAATATGTCCATCCATGATAAGGGCAAGTAAATTTACTTTTGTTCCCAATTTCTTCATTCGTTAATGGTGCGCCACGATGTGAACATACATTTCTAAAAGCATGAACTTTAGAGTCCTTATCTCTTGTTATAAGAACTGGTATCCCAACAACCTCAAGGCTTTTGTAATCGCCTTTATTAGGGATCTCAATCGATAAAGCCAACATTAAAGGTAACTCTTTAAATATCTTATCCATTTCAGATTCCCATCTTTTTTCACAAGTATAATCAGAAGTTGGGATTGAAAGTATATCATTAGCCTGGTCAGTAGTTTTATTTTGGACATGAGAAACTACTCTTTCAGCAATTTTATTATATTCTTCTTTTCTATTCATATGTGTAAGCTCTCAATTTATAATATTTATAATAATACAATTACATTGTATCTCAGAAAAAGTTAAATATTTTTTATAATTAACTTTTCACAGCTAAAAAAGGTGTTGGATTTAAGTATTAACCTCTGTTAAGAATATATTGATAAAAAAGTAATAATAATTACTTTTTTTAACTAACTGATTACTATAGGAATTTGTAATATTATGGATATAGAGTTTACAAAAGAAGATGAAAATTTTCGACTAGAAGTAAGAGATTTTATTGAGAAGAATTTTCCTCAAAACATCAAAGATATAGATAAAAGAACTGATTTAACAAGGGATGATATGTTTTCATGGCATAAGGCTCTTTACAAAAAAGGTTGGATAGCCCCACATTGGCCTAAAGAATATGGGGGTACAGGTTGGAATATCACTCAAAGATATATCTGGGATCAAGAGTGCGCTAATGCTGGAACTACCCCTTTAATTCCTTTTGGCTTAACTATGCTAGGACCAGTTATCATAGGTTTTGGTAATGATAATCAGAAGGATTGGGTTTTAAAGGGTATTTTATCTGGAGAAGATTGGTGGTGCCAGGGTTATTCTGAGCCTGGCGCAGGATCAGATCTAGCAAGCTTAAGAACTAAAGCTGAAAAAATTGGAGATCATTATGTGGTTAATGGACATAAAATTTGGACAACTTTAGCTCAATTTGCTGATTGGATGTTTTGTTTAGTTAGAACAAATAGTGATGGAAAGCCTCAAGAAGGCATTTCTTTCTTATTAATAGATATGAAAAGTGAAGGTATAGAGGTTAAACCTATAATAACTATGGACGGCGGACATGAAGTAAATGAGGTTTTCTTGGAAGATGTTAAGGTTCCAGTTGAAAATCTTGTCGGAGAAGAAAATATGGGTTGGACTATAGCTAAATATCTATTAGGAAACGAAAGAACAGGTATAGCAGGTGTAGCGCGCTCAAAAAAGGCCATAGAACGACTAAAAGAAATTGCTGGATCTGAGTATATCGACGGTAAGAATTTAATTAATGACAGTGATTTTGTAAGAAAGATTTCAGAGTTAGAAGTTGATTTAACGGCCTTAGAATATACTGAATTGAGAACTCTAGCTAAAGAAAGCAAAGGTGAAGGAGCTGGAGCCGAATCATCAATTTTAAAAATTAAAGGAACAGAGATTCAACAAAGGATCACTGAGTTAACGGTTGAGGCTATTGGGCATTACTCTAATCCTTATTTAGTGCCAGCTTTCGAAAGACAAGGATCGAATTATCTTACAATAGGTCCAGATTATAGCCATGGAGCTGCTCAAAATTACTTTAGTACTCGAAAAACATCTATTTATGGCGGTTCAAATGAAATTCAAAAAAATATAATAGCCAAAATGGTTTTAGGTTTATAGGAGATAAAAAATGGACTTTTCTTTTAGTGAGGAACAAACTTTATTAAGAAATACAATTCAATCCTTCGTACAGGATAATTATGATTTTGATAAAAGGCGAGAGATTATTCAATCTGAAGAAGGGATAAAGAAAGAGAACTGGCAACAATTTGCTGAACTAGGTCTTTTAGGGGCTCCTTTTTCTGAAGAGGATGGTGGTATGGGTTTTGGTTCAGTAGAAACTATGATAGTTGCTGAAGAATTTGGCAAAGGTCTTGTAGTAGAGCCATATATTCAAACTGTTGTTACATGTGGAGGTTTTTTAAGGAGATCAAATCCTGCTCAAAGAGAAAAGTATATTCCTGGAATTATTTCTGGTGAAGATATTTGGGCTTTTGCATATGCGGAACCTCAAGGAAGATATAATCTTAATGATTTAACAACAACAGCAATATCAGACGGCGATGAATATACTGTTAACGGCTACAAATGTGTTGTTTCCGGCGCACCATGGGCAAATCAATTAATAGTTTCTGTAAGAACTTCTGGTGATCAAAGAGACAAGGAAGGCATATCATTGTTGATAATAGAAAAAAATACTGATGGTGTTTCTTTAAGGGATTACCCTACAGTAGATGGAAGCAGGGCATCAGAAATTACTTTTGAAAATGTTAAAGTTTCTAAAGATAATTTAATTGGGGAAGAAGGAAAATCTGCGGATTTACTTGAGTTAGTTGTTGATGAAACAATAGCCGCTGTTTGTTCTGAAGCAGTCGGAGCAATGGCAATTTTAAATGATGCTACTGTTGAATATTGTAAAACAAGAAAACAATTTGGACAACCTATAGGTAAATTTCAGGTTTTACAGCATAGAATGGTTGATATGTTTATGCAGTATGAGCAGTCAGTTTCAATGACTTACATGGTTAATCTTAAACTTGAAGAAAATTATCCTGAAAGAAGAAAAGCAGCTTCAGGAGCAAAAGTTCAGATTGCGAAGGCTGCTAAATTTATTGGACAAAGCGCTGTACAGTTACATGGCGGTATGGGTATGACTGATGAATTAAATGTAGGTCATTATTTTAAAAGATTATCAATGATTGAAAATGTATTTGGTAATATAGATCATCACTTAAAACAATATTCATTAGTGGATTAAGAATAATGAATGAATGGTTAAAGTTTGAAAAAAATGGATCAATTGCTAGGTTGACCATGAATCGTCCTGACATAAGAAATCCTTTAGGCGAGTCTGAGGATGTCGATAATTTTGAAGAAGCGAATAAGATTATAAATAACGATAGGGATATTCGGTGTGTTATTCTTACTGGAGAAGGCTCTGCTTTTTCTGCTGGGGGTAATGTAAAAAATATGAAAGAAAGATCTGGAAATTTTTCTGGATCGTCAGTTGCTCTAAGAGAAAGATATCGTTATGGAATTCATAGAATTGTAAAGGCAGTTTGGAATATTGAAGTACCAGTAATTGCAGCCATTAATGGGCCTGCAGTTGGCTTAGGAAACGATGTTGCTTGTTTAGCGGATATTAGAATAGCTTCGGAAAATGCATTATTTGGAGTAACATTTCTAAAAATTGGTCTTATTCCAGGTGATGGAGGTGCTTGGTTGTTACCAAAAATTATAGGTTTATCTAGAGCTTCGGAATTACTTTACACAGGAAAACTAATTAAACCTGATGTAGCAAAAGATTGGGGTCTTATTAGCAATATTTATTCTCCTGAAAAACTTATTGAGGAAGCTAACAATATTGCTGAAGAAATAGTTAAACAACCTCCTGACGCCCTTAGAATGGCAAAAAAACTTCTAAGAGAAGGTATGACCACTAGTTTTGATACAATCCTTGAAATGTCAGCAAATATGCAAGCTTTAATGCATTTAACCGAAGATCATCAAGAAGCTTTATCAGCATTTTTTGAAAAAAGAGATGCTAATTATAAAGGCAAGTAAATAGGAGATAAATGTGGAACTAAATTTTAATGAAGAAGATATAAAGTTCAGAGAAGAAGTAAGTAAATTTATTAGTGAAGCATATACAAGTGATATGAGGGAAACTCTTGCTTTATCTAAGAATGGCCATGCAGATAAAGAACTTCATATTAAGTGGCAAAAAGCTCTTTATGAAAGAGGTTGGATTGCTCCCAATTGGCCAAAAGAATATGGAGGTCCAGGTTTTACCCCTGCTCAAAAATATATTTTTGAATCAGAAATGGCTAAAGAAGGGGCGCCTAGAACAATACCATTTGGATTAGCAATGGTTGCTCCGGTTATTATGGAGTTTGGCTCACAAGAACAAAAAGATAAGTTCTTACCAGACATATTGGAAAGTAATGTTTGGTGGTGTCAGGGATATTCTGAACCAGGGTCTGGATCTGATTTAGCTTCTTTACAATGTAAAGCTGAGAATAAAGGAGATCATTTTCTTGTTAATGGTACAAAAATTTGGACTACAATGGCTCAATATGCTGATTGGATATTTTGTCTTGTTAGAACATCTAAAACAGAAAAACCCCAAGAGGGAATTTCATTTCTTTTGATTGATATGAAAACTCCTGGGATAGAAGTAAGACCTCTAATTACTCTTGATCAAAGCCCAGAACCTCATCAAGAAGTTAATGAAGTCTTTTTTGAAGATGTTAAAGTTCCAATTGAAAACTTAATTGGGGAAGAAAATAAAGGTTGGACTTATGCAAAATATCTCCTCGAATTTGAAAGAGGTAATGCTTACTCTCCTTCATTATATAGATCAATTAAAAGCCTTAAAGAAATCGCAAAAGATACACCTACAGGAAATGGAAAATTTTTAAGCGATGATGATGACTTTGTGAATAAAATTAATGATTGTGAAATACAGATTCAAGCTATGGAGTTTGTTGAATTAAGAATATTTTCTGCCTTATCAGCAGGTCAAAGAGTAGGTCCCGAATCTTCAATATTGAAGACCAGAGGAACAGAAATTGGTCAATATTTACAAGAACTTGCCGTCGAAGCTATTGGTTATTGGTCTTATCCATTTGTTGAAGATACATTTGCTAATGTTAATGAGCCAAATATTGGTCCTGATTTTGTTACTACGATCACACCAAGTTATTTTAATGGAAGAAAAACTACTATTTATGCGGGTTCTAATGAAATCCAGAGGAATATTATTTCAAAAGCTGTTCTTGGACTTTAATAATTTTCCATATTGATATCCGATAATTTATTGCGACTCAGGATAGATTAAGAAAATGTCTACTTGGGGTAAACTAGCTGGAGCAACTGCCGGGTATCTTGTCGGCGGTATTTTTGGTGCTGTTGTTGGTGCTGTTGCAGGCCACTATGTTATTGATAAGGATGATGAAGATGTTGCATTTGCAATAGCTTTAATAGCTTTATCAGCAAAAATGTCTAAAGCAGATGGTGATATTTCAGAGAAAGAATTAATAGCGTTTAATGAGATATTGAGTGAGGTTCCAGAAGAAGAACTTAATAATGTGTTAAAAATATATAATTTAGCTCAACAAGATATTGCAGGATATGAAGCTTATGCAGAACAGATATCCGTAATTTTTCAAAATAAATTTGATGTTTTAGAAAATGTATTAGACGGATTATTTCATATTGCTAAATCTGATGGACCAGTCAATAAAAGTGAAGTTATTTTCTTAGAAAAAGTTGCTGGTATATTTGGTTTTTCATCTGCAGAATTTTCTAGAATTAAAGCAAGTCACATGGCAACAGAGATTGATGACCCTTGGTTAATATTAGGTATTGATTCTGGATCCAGCCTAGAAGTAGCTCAAAAAGCTTGGAAAATATTAGCTGCACAAAATCATCCAGATAAATTAATTGCTAATGGTGTGCCAACCGAGCTATTAGGTATGGCAAATGAAAAATTAGCTATTATAAATGGTGCTTATGATAGAATAGTTAAGGCTCATAAAATGAAAGCAGGTTCTGAAGAAGTGTAATGTCACAAGATAAAAAAATAATAGCAGCTGAGAAAGCAATCGAATATGTTAAAGACGGCATGAAATTAGGCTTGGGAACCGGAAGTACAGCAGATGAATTTACAAAAATACTATCCAAAAAAATTATAGAGGGGCTTGATGTAATTTGTGTTTCCACATCCAAGAAAACAGAAAAATTAGCCATCGAGCTTGGTATTCCTCTTTCAACATTAAGTCAGTTGGGTTCTTTAGATTTAACTGTTGATGGCACTGATGAAGTTGATAGTAATTTATCTTTGATAAAAGGCGGAGGGGGAGCTTTATTAAGAGAGAAAATAATAGCTTATAATTCTAAATCTTTAATAATTATTGCTGATGACACAAAAAGAGTAAAAAAACTCGGTGATTTTAAGCTTCCTATCGAAATTAGTAGGTTTGAACACTCAGCAATTAATAAGAAAATTCTTATAAAACTTGAGGAAATTGGATACTTTGGCAAGAGTTTTATCAGAGAAGCAAATAATGAAAATTTTGTTACCGATGGTGGAAATTTTATTTACGATTTTTCAATAGGGTATATTGATGAGCCTTATATAGTTAACCAATTAGTTAACTCTATACCGGGAGTTGTAGAAAATGGTTTGTTTGTTGATATGGCTGATGTAGTTATAATAGGTGAGAGTGGTAAGACTAAAATATATGAACGATAGTCAAATTGCTCCAGCCTTTTTAGCATATAACCAACCTGCCTCAGCTAAAGGCCTTACTCTATCAGCTCTATCCTCTGCATGCTCACTTGCTGCTGTGCCATCTCTTACCCTTCCAACTATACCTTGTAAGATTCCGGCTAATCTAAAAAAATTATAAGAAAGATAGAAGTCTATATTTTCAATACCTGATCTATTTGTATTTTCACAATACATCTTAATATAATCTTCAGCAGACGGTATACCAAGAGATCCTAAATCAGAATTAGTTAATGTTTGAGTTCCTACTGCGTTCCCGTCTCCCGGCATATACCATTGCATAAGATGATATGTAAAATCACCTAAAGGATGTCCAAGAGTAGATAATTCCCAATCAAGCACTGCGATTACTTTTGAGCTATTTTTATCTATAACCATATTATCTAACCTATAATCTCCATGAACAATTGATGTTTCATCGCCTTCAGGAATATTATTTGGTAACCAATCAATTAGAGAATTCATTTCTTTAATTTCCTCAGTTTCAGAAGCAATGTATTGTTTTGTCCACCTTGATATTTGTCTAGAGAAATAGTTTCCAGGTTTACCAAAATCTTCAAGACCAATAGCTTTATAATCAGTATTATGAAGTTGAGCTAAAGTTTTATTCTTTTCTTTGAATATCTCTGAGCGCATTTTATTATCGCATTCTGGTAATGCGGGTTCCCAATAAATATTCCCATCAACCATTTCCATTACATAAAATATTGTACCGATAATACTTTCATCCAAGCAGAGGCAAAATGTTTTTGGTACAGGGTAATTATTTGAATTAAGGGCTGTAATAACTTTGTATTCTCTATCTACAGCATGTGCAGAAGGTAATAATTTTCCTGGCGGTTTTCTTCTTAAAACATATTTCTTTTTTGGTGTTACTAATTGATATGTTGGATTTGATTGGCCTCCCTTAAATTCTCTAACTTCTAAAGGACCTTCAAAATCAGAAACCGTGTCATTTAGATATTTTTCTAGTTCCTTTTCAGGAAACTTTAATTTCTCTTGAACCGGCATAGTGCCAGTAAACTTTTCTGTTGATGTTTGTTCTTCGTTATTCATTTTCAACCTTTAATGCTCTCCACCCAATATCTTTCCTATAGTAACACCCAGGCCAGCTTATAAGTTTTAATATTTTGGACGCATTCTCTTTTGCAATTTTTAATGTTTGACCATATCCGTTAATATTAATAACTCTTCCGCCTGAGGTCAAAATATCATCTCCAACCCTTTTTGTTCCTGCATGATATATTTCAAAATCATCATTAATGCTTATTTTATCCAAACCTTCTATTTTTAAGCCTGTTTTATAATCTTCAGGATATCCCTCTGAAGATAATACAAAAGTAATTGAATAGTTATTTTTCCATTCTAAGTTATAATTTTGAAGGTTTTTATTTTTTACATTAATTAATAAATCAACCAAATCATTATTTAATCTCGGTAGAATTACTTGGCATTCAGGGTCTCCAAATCTGACATTATATTCAATTAATTTAGGTTTATTATCTTTTATCATAAGGCCAGCATATAGAATACCTACAAATGGATTTCCAGAATCTTTCATTGCTTTTAAGGTTGGTTCAATTATATCGCTTATTGTTTTACTAATTAATTCTTCTGTCATAATTGGGGCGGGAGAATAAGCTCCCATACCGCCTGTATTCAATCCAGTATCACCTTCACCAATTCTTTTATGATCTTGAGCTGATGTTAATGGTAAAAATGAAATTCCATCAGAAAGCACAAAAAAACTTGCTTCTTCTCCCTCTAAAAACTCTTCTATAACAACTTCTTTACCTGCTGAACCAAATTTTCCTGAAAAGATATCTCTTATTGATTTTTCAGCATCATTTTGACTACTAGCAATTATAACTCCTTTTCCTGCAGCAAGCCCATCAACTTTTATAACTAAAGGGTAGGAATTATTTTTTGTGAATTCAATTGCTCTATCTTGATTTGTAAATTTTTCATATTTAGCAGTTGGAATATTATAATTTTTACATAAATCTTTAGTAAATGATTTCGATCCTTCTAATTTTGAAGCCTCTTTATTAGGGCCAAAAGCGAAAATATTATTTTCTGTCAAATAATCAGCTAGACCTTCTACTAAAGGTGTTTCAGGTCCAATAAAAGCCATATCTATATTATGATTAGTGCAAAAATTTAAAATTTCTTCCTGATTTGAGGTGTCAATATTTTCACAAAATGCGATTTCTTCTATTCCTGCATTTCCCGGTATGCAAAATAGATTCTTTAGAATGGGACTTTCTGCTAGCGATTTCGCAATCGCATGCTCTCTACCACCGCTACCTATTAAAAGAATATTCATGTTATATATAAATTTAATTAATAAATTTATTATAAGATATTTTGATATAAAATGAAGCTCTCAAATGAATAATGATATAACAAATAATCTAGAGTTTACTGTATCCGAGTTATCTTTATCTATAAAAAGACTTATAGAGGATAATTTTGAATATATTCGTTTAAAAGGTGAGATTGGTAGAGTGTCTAAACCTAACTCAGGCCATATTTATATGGACATTAAAGATGACTCATCTGTAATTTCAGGTGTTATTTGGAAAGGTAATACTCAAAAATTAAATATTGCCCCTGAAGAGGGACTTGAGGTTGTTTGTTTTGGAAAAATAACAACTTATCCAGGACAATCAAAGTACCAAATAATTATTGAAGATATGGAGCCTGCGGGAGTAGGAGCCTTAATGGCTCTTCTTGAAAAAAGAAAAGAAATTTTACTTAAAGAGGGTCTATTTAATGAAGAGTATAAAAAAGAAATTCCTTTCTTACCCAAAAATATTGGAGTAATTACTAGCCCATCAGGAGCAGTGATCAAAGATATAATTCATAGAGTAAAAGATAGATTCCCAACACAAATAACTATTTGGCCTGTAAGAGTGCAGGGAGAATCTTCAGCTGAAGAAATAATTGATGCTATAGAAGGGTTCCATTTGTTGCCGCAAAGTGAAATTCCTAGTCCAGATGTTATTATTATTGCTAGGGGCGGGGGTAGTATTGAGGATTTATGGGGATTTAATGATGAAAAATTAGTTAGAAAGGTATTTTCATCAAAAATACCAATTATATCTGCTGTAGGCCATGAAACCGATACAACATTAATCGATCTTGTTGCAGACCTTAGAGCTCCCACACCTACTGCGGCAGCAGAAATGGCTATTCCAGTAAGAAAAGAACTATTAATTACTGTAAAAGATTTAATTTTAAGAGCTAATAATACAGCATTGAATAAAATTGAGTATGAAAGACGATCATTAGATTTAATTAATAGGGCATTTCCAAAAATTAGTGTTTTAGTGAAAGATTATAGTTTAAGGTTTAACAAAGTAAGTTCGATTTTAAAAATTGCACTATCGTCCATGATTAGGAATTATAATAAAAATTATTTTAATGCATCAAAAACATTAAAGATAAGCTTTTTAAGTAAAAAAATTGAACTATTGAGAAATCAATTATTTTTATCTAATAAAAACAACAATAGATCTATGTATGAAATAATTTCAATCAATGAATCAAAACTAAAATTACAGGAAGGTTTGTTGGATGTTCTAAGTCATAATAATGTCTTAAGAAGAGGATTTGCGCTTATTAAAAATAAGAAAAATAAAATTATTAGGAAATCAAAAGGTCTTAAGGAAAATGATGATTTGATTATCGAATTTTATAATGATGATAAAATTAGCACTAAAGTAACTAAATAATAATGATGTAAAAATGGAAAAAGAGGCAAAGTTAATTTATGGAGATGGCACTTTTAAAATTGCTGAAAGTGGCACTTATGTAGTTTGTGCAAAAACTAAGAAAAGAATTCCAATTAATGAATTAAAATATTGGTCAGTTAAAAGACAAGAAGCTTATTTTGATGCCGAAAGCTCTCTGAAAGCTAAAATTGAAAATAATTAATTGAATCTTTTGTCCCATCTATTATGTAGCCAGAACCAATCTTCAGGTTTTTCTCTTATCTTTAATTCAAGAAATTGATTAATTTTATTTGTAAAATTTAACTCATCTTCTTTTAAATTACCTGTTTCTTCTACCTTAATTTCTGGTAAAAATTCTACCTCAAAACTCACATCTTTAATTCTTTTTACTGTTAAGGGAACAACGGGATATCCATACTTTAATGATAGAGCGGCAGGGGTAGAAGCCGTCATTGCCTTCATATTAAAAAAATTCGCACTAACTCCATTAGAGAGCTTTTGGTCAACTAACATGGCTACACTCCCATTATTTTTTAAGAAATTTAGAATTTCTTTAGTGCCGGTAGGGCCTTTCGGAAATTGATAATTGGTAATTATTTTTCTTTGTTTAATCATCCAGTTATTGAATAAAAAATTATTTGAATCCCTATAAACTGCTGCTACATTTTTGCTTTTTCTTAATATTGCTATTGGAATTATTTCCCAATTAGCGAGATGACCAGAAACAAAGATAACTCCTTTATTTTTATATTCTTCAAGTATTTCTTGTCCTTTTATTGATATTCTATCTTCTGCTTCTAAAAGGGTGCCTAAGTTAAAGAATTCAGCAGAAGTTCTTCCTAGGTTATTCCACATCTTTTTTATAATTTCTTTACGCTCTAAATTGTTTAATTCTTCCATAGCCTTTTTTAAATTATCATTTGCTCTTCTTGATACACCAAGAAAAGGACCTATAGTTTGGGCTATATATCCATAAATTTTAGAACTTTTATCAATTTTTAGAAGTTTGCATAATAAGTATGAAGACAAAATAAATTGCATTTCAAATAGATATCTTATGGTTTTTCTTATTAACATATATTTGTTATAACATATTTTTAACTCTAACTTCCTTTATTGTTTTGGAGATATATATGTCTGAACCGTTAGAAAATGAAATTGATGAAGAACTAAGAAGAAAGCAACTTAAATCCCTATGGGATAGGTTTGGTTTATATCTTATTTCTATAATTGTAATAATTATCTTATCATTTGGAGGTTATGAGTTTTCTAATTATATAGCTAGAAATACTTCTGAATCCGCTTCTGATTTCTATCAAAAAGCTTTGGAGGCTAATTCTGATGCTAGAGAAGAAGAGGCAAAGGAAATTTTTAATTCATTAGTTAATGAAAAAAACGGTTATTCAGGCTTATCGTTGTTTAATTTAGCCAATATTTCTTATGATAATGGTCAAATCGATGATGCCTTAGATTATCTTGTTCAGGCTTCAGAAAATAATACATTATCAAGAAAAATAAGAAATTTTGCTATCTTGAGGTCAGGATATATAATGCTTGAAAATCATAAAATTACAGTATTAGAAGAAAATCTATTACCTTTGCTGGAAGGGGTTGGACCTTTTTCATTTTATGCTAAGGAAATTGTCGCTTTAGCATATTTCAGGGATAATAATTACTTGGAGTCTTCAAAAAGATTTAATGAAATAGCTAATGATGCTTCATCTCCTAAAAGCATTTCCTCTAGGGCAAAAATCTTTGCTGACCAAATCTCTAGTTATAATAAGAGTAAATAAAATGTATAGATCATTACTTATTATATTAATTATTCCTTTCTTGATTTCTTGTGAATCTTCAAATGGTCTTTTTGGCGGAAAAGATATAGATAAGGATAGAATTAAAGGAGACAGAATATCTATTCTTAATTTAAGAAAAAATCTTACTTCTGATCCTCAAACTTTACAAAGCAATATAGCACTTCCAAAATCATACAATAACTCCAGCTGGTCTTATCCAGGCGGTTCATTGGATAATGCATTGCAAAATATATCAGGTCCAAATTCTTTAAATAAAAATTGGAGTTTAAAATTAGGATCCGGATCAACTAAAACAGCATATTTAATTTCTATGCCCATTATCGCAGATGGGAAAATATTTTCATTATCTTCTGATGCTAGAGTCAATGTTTTTGAGTTAGATAAAAGAAAGAAAATATGGAATAAAAACTTAACGATTAAGAGAGAGAATAAGAAAGAAGGATTTGGAGGAGGCTTATCTTATTCTGATGGAACAGTTTATGTATCCACTGGATTCGGTAATGTTTATGCTTTTAACGCTGATTCAGGCACTAGTTTATGGGAGAGAAATTTACGTATTCCTATTAGATCTTCGCCAATAGTTTATGAGAATTTTGTTTTTGTGATGACCCATGATAATCAACTTTTTGCAATTGATAAAGAGTCCGGTGAGGTTATGTGGACACATAGAGGTATTATTGAATCTGCTACAATATTATCATCAACATCAATTGCCGCTAAAGACGGTTTAATATTTGTTCCATATTCATCCGGTGAGATATATGCAATTAGACCCTTAAACGGATCAGTTATTTGGAATGATTCACTATCTCGGACTGGATCATCAACATCACTTTCAGAAATAAATTCTATAACTGCTAGACCAATAATTGATGATGGTAAATTAATTAGCGTAAGTCATGCAGGAAGAATGGTTGCGATAGATATTTCAACTGGCGAGAGAGTTTGGACTATGGATATGTCTAGCACTGAGACGCCTTGGATTTCTGGTGATTGGTTGTTCGTTTTAACTACAAATGCTGAATTAGTATGCATTTCTAAGCGCTCAGGAAAAATAAGATGGGTTACTCAACTTAAAATGTATAAGAATGAAGAAAAGAAGAAAGACCCCATACAATGGAGCGGGCCTGTAATGGTATCTGGAAAACTTCTTTCAATTTCTTCTGACGGGAAAGCCATATGGGCATCCCCCTCTGATGGTGAGTTAATTAAAACTGAGAAAATTTCTGGATCAAGCTATTTGCCTCCTATTATAGTAGACGAAACAATTTATATTTTGAACGATAACGGGGATCTAACAGCTTATAAATAAGCTAAGGTTTAAATTTCGTGACTAAAACAATAGCAATTATTGGAAGACCTAATGTAGGTAAATCCACTCTATTTAATAGGTTGATAGAGAAGAGAATAGCTATTGTAGCCGATGAACCTGGGGTAACAAGAGATTTTATAATTGAAGGCTATGAGGATAAAGGAATTAATTTTAATCTAATTGATACAGCTGGAATTTATGAATCTAATAAAAAAAAATTATCTAAAGTTTTAAAAGAAACATCTAAATCGGCAATAGAAAGATCAGATATTTTAATTTTTCTTTTGGATGTTAGGGAAGGTATTACATCCGATGATTTATATCTCTCCAAACTTTTAAGAAAAAGTGGAAAGGAAATTATTTTGGTTGCTAATAAATGCGAAACACCTAAACAGGATAATGAAGCGTTAGAATTACACTCATTAGGGTATGGTGACCCAATTCCTATTTCTGCAGAACATAATAGAGGAATCAGTGATCTAAAATCAGAAATTTATAAGTTTGGAAAAAAAGTCGAATTTGATTTTCAAGAAGAAGTAAGCGATTCATTTGTTAAAAAAATTTCTATTTTAGGGCGCCCAAACTCTGGAAAATCAACATTAACTAATTTTTTTATTCAGGAGCGCCGACAACTAGTAGGAGAAGAATCAGGACTTACACGTGATGTAATATCACTAAATTTTAAATGGTTAAATAAAGATTATATTATAATTGATACACCTGGTTTACGAAAAAAATCTAAAATTGATGATAAAATTGAAAAAAAATCTACTAAAAATAGTTTAAAATCTGTGGAAAATTCTGATGTTTCAATATTAATGGTTGACGCATTACTTGGTTTTGATAAGCAAGATCTTAATATTGCTAACTTTATAGAGGATAAAGGTAAACCATTTATTATTGCTATTAATAAGTGGGATTTAATTAAAAATAAAAAAAGTAAAAAAATTGAAATTATTGAAAAAATTAATAATTCATTATCTCAATTTAGAGAAGTTAAAGTGGTCTTTATTTCTTCAAATACTGGAAAAGGTTTAGACGAGCTTATTATGAAGGTCAATGAGGTATTTGATGTAAGTAAATTATCTATATCAACGAATAACCTAAATTCTTTTTTAGAAGGGGTTACATCCTCTCATGCTCATCCAAATATTAACGGTAGAGCGTTAAGATTTAAATATATAACTCAAGTTAGAAACAGTCCTTTAACATTCATTATATTTTCTAATAGACCTAATGCAATTTTAGATTCTTACAAAAGGTATATAAGTAATAATTTAAGGAAAGAATTTGGACTGGATGGTGTTCCAATAATAATTATGTATAGAAAAAGTGAAAATCCTTACCATAATAAGAATTAGATTATTTGATTTACTTTACCAAAATTAATTTTTTTATTTATAAATCCCTTGATAATTTTTTTAGCAATTATTTCTGGGTTTTCGAATTCTGAATTACTTGCGCCAGGGATAATTTTTTTTCTTAAGGATGTATCCATTTTTGGTGGATAAGAACTAAATACTCCAATTTTATGAATGGATACTTCTTGAGCCCATATAGTAATTAATTTATCTAAACCCTCTTTGCTAACCGAATATGGAATATGAAAAGGCTTATTATGTTTGGTTTCTTTGTCCAAAATAAATAAGGCTTTTCCGTTTTTGGATAATCTAAGTAAATGCTCAAAAGACCTTATAAGTCTATAATTAGTGGTTAAATTTATTTTAAGAACTTTTTCCCAAATATCTGGTTTTAAATGAGAAATAGGCGTTAATTCATTTGTTATAGCTGCATTAGATATTAAAAAATCTAATTTTTTCCATTTTTTATTTACTTCAAAACCTAAGTTGTCGATTGCATTAGAATCATTTAAATCAAGAGGCACTATAGTAGAATTAGCTCCTATTTTTTTTATTTCATCATACAATTCTTCTAATGCCCCTACGGTTCTAGAAACAAGAATTGTTTCAATACCTTTTTTAGCTAATTCTAACGATAGAGATTTTCCTAAACCTCTAGATGCTCCTGTAATAAGGGCAACTTTGTTTATGAATTCTTCCTTCATAAATTAAATTTAACTTTCATTTTCAGACAATAATGATAATTGTTCTTGAACTTTCTCACTTTCGTAATCGTTTAGTGGGGTAGGATAATCACCTGTAAAGCAATGATCTGTATATTCAGGATTTTTTTCATTCCTTCCATTTTTATATCCCATGGCTTTATATATTCCATCAAGCGAAAGAAAACCAAGACTATCTGCACCAATATAACTACACATTTCCTTTAAATCTTTACTAGAAGCAAGTAATTGTTCAGTTTCTGGAGTATCTATTCCATAGAAATCAGGGAATTTAATTGGTGGACAACCAATTCTCATATGAATTTCCGCTGCACCAGCCTCCCTCATAAGTTCGACAATTTTTACAGATGTAGTGCCCCTAACAATACTATCATCAATTAAAACAACCTTTTTATCTTTAATGGAACCTCTATCTGGATTGTGTTTCAATTTAACTGAAGATTGTCTATTGGATTGTGTAGGTAAAATAAATGTTCTTCCAACATAATGATTTCTAATTATAGAAAGCTCGAAAGGTATTCCAGATGATTCCGAATAACCAAGTGCTGCAGGGACACCAGAATCAGGGACTGGAACAACTATATCCGCATTAGCAGGTGATTCTTTGGCAAGTTCTTTTCCAAAAGATTTCCTACACTCGTAAACTGATTTTCCATCTAGAATAGAATCTGGTCTAGAAAAGTAAATATATTCAAAAATACAAGGTCTAGATCTTGAGTTTGGGAAGGGTTTTATACTTTCTTCACCATCTTCAGTTATAACAACAATTTCTCCTGGCTCAATCTCTCTAATAAATTTTGCTCCAATTATGTCTAATGCACAAGTCTCAGAAGCAAGAATTCTTGCCCCATCTAATTCACCCATTACAAGAGGTCTTATTCCGAATGGATCACGTGC
>JAZAJI010000024.1:0-15942 GCA_036230365.1 Pseudomonadota bacterium | reverse complement strand
TGCTCTTCTTCAATAGGGTATTTAAATGAATCCCATAATGATATATCTAAAAAATCTATTTTATATTTATCTATTAGTTTCTGGCATACTTCCTTACTTTCGTTTAATTTTATACCAAATCTTTCAGGTGAGAGTCTCACACCTAATAAGAAATTATCTCCACAACTTTCTCTAATTCCATTAACTACCTCATAAAGTAATCTGGCTCTATTTTCTAAAGTTCCACCGTAATCATCTTTACGCTTATTAATAGTTGAGCTCAAAAATTGGCATATTATATATCCATGCGCTCCGTGAACTTCAATACCGTCATACCCTGATTTTTTTGCTCTAATGGCCGCATTAATAAAATCATCTCTTAGATATTTAATCTCATCTAATTTTAATGATCTAGAATTGGTTTCTTCATCAGAAGAAGGGCAAACAGGTTTTTCACCGATTATATCTTCTGGAGATCTCATGCCTGCATGGTGTAACTGAGCTACTGCAATACTGTCATAGGATTTTATTTTGTCTGTTAACCTTTTTAATCCTTCAATATGTTTATCATCAAAGATACCTAATTGACCTGGGAAACCTTTTCCTATTTCTTGAACATGAGAGGCGCAAGACATTGTCATTGCAAAATTTCCCTTAGATCTTAAAGTAAGCCAGTTAAATTCATCATCAGATAGACATCCATCTTCATGACTTTGTGAATTAGTTAAAGGAGCTAACATAAATCGGTTTTTCATTGAAATTCCACATGGAAATGTAATTTTATCGTTCAAATTCATAATAGTTCCTTAGATAGGTTTGGAGGCCACGATCAGATTCGAACTGATGTCCACGGCTTTGCAGGCCGCTGCGTAACCGCTCCGCCACGTGGCCTCATTAAGCAGTTTATAATGTATAGTTATCATTTGAGCATTTTTATTTGAAGTTAAAAGTTGAATGAAAAAAAATTAGTTTTTCCTTTACAAAAACCAAATGCGATTATAAAGATGACGCACGCGTCATTTTTATTTATTATTTGAGTTATAAAATGTTTAAATTCTTTGGTATTTTTCTTATAACGGCTTCAATTCAATCTTCTATTTTTGCAGATAATTTGATTGATGCTCTATCCCATGCCTATACATCTAATCCTATAATTAATTCAAAAAGGGCAGAATTAAGATCTTTAGATGAAAATGTAAGCGCTGCTTCATCAAAATTTTTTCCAACTGTAGAAATATTGGGAAGTTATAGTGAAAATAACCTTGAATATGGTGGTTTAGAAAAGGTTACAACTAATCCTTTAGCTGGATCTATATCTATAAATCAAAATATATTTACTGGGGGTAAATTAATTAATGATAGATTGAGTGCGGTAAATTTAGTCGCAGCAGGAAGGCAAAGTTTAAGAGATTCAGAGCAAAACATTCTTTTTTTGGCAGCCAAAGCATATTTCAATTATTTAAAGACAGAACAAATAGTTAAATTACAGCAAAATAATTATGAAGTTTTAAGGGAAAGACTTGAAGCTACCAAAATACAATTTGAGGTTGGTGAATTGACATTGACAGATGTAGCTCAAGCAGAAGCAAGAATGTCTTTAGCACAATCTAACCTTGCCGATGCTAGAAGTTTACTAAAAGGCAGTGAAGCAGATTATAGATCAATAATAGGCCTTAATCCGAATAATCTAAATCAATGGAATAATACTTTAAGAATTCCTGAAAATGAAAGTGATGCAATTTCTTTAGCCTTAAAAAATAACCCTGTTTTAAAATATAATGAAAAGATTGAGAGGTCATCACGTTACAATGTTGGTTCACAAAAAAGCATGTTATCTCCTAAACTTTCTATCAAAGGTGAATATATTTATGCAGAAGATCAATCATTCTTAATGCCAGACGATATCGATCAATATCAATTGACCGGTCAGGTTAAGATTCCAATTTTTTATGGAGGTCTTAATTGGTCGAATATAAGAAAAGCACAAGAGTTGAATGCAAAAGATAAATACTTAATTATTGATGCGAAAAGAAAAATTAAAGGATATGTAAAGACATCTTATGCAGAATATGTTGCTTCAATTTTAAGAATTTCTTCTACAGAAAAACAGGTTAACGCAACAGAAATTGCCCTTGAAGGAGTAAAGCAAGAATTTGAATTAGGGACAAGAACAACATTGGATATTTTAGATGCTGAGCAAGAATACTTAGATGCGAGAGTTTCATTGGTTCAAGCAAGAAATAATTCCAATACTGCTATTTTTCTTTTGTCGTATTATTTAGGAACACTAACACCAGAGAACTTATCTCTTAATGTTAAAAGTTATAATCCTAATAAGAATTATAAAAAAGTTAGCACCATTAAGATTGGAACAAAAAGAGTTAAAGTTATTGGAAATGTTGATTGATATAGTCAATCTATGATGTAAGATATCTTATGGATCAAAATAATGAGAAAGATGAACCTTCTGTTGACGAAATATTGTCATCAATTAAAGATGTAATTGCTAACGACAAGACTTCTTTTGATGAAGATGTGGATGATGATAATGTTTTTGAATTAACTGATATCGTAGATTCAGATAATGTTGATACTGATGAAGCAAAAACGAATTTAGAAGATAGTTTATCTGATGCCCTTAATGGAGATGAAATCTCTTTAGACTCTGTTATTAGGGAAGCTGTTAAAGAATCTTTAGATGATTGGTTTTCTAGAAATCTAAAACCAATAGTAGAAGAATCTGTTAAACAGGAAATATCAAAACTTTTTAAAAAACGTAATTAATATGCTTAACAAAAGTTATGACCCTAAGGAAGCGGAAGCTCGTTTATATGATTTTTGGGAATCTAAAGGTTATTTTAAATGTGGCTTAAATAATAACGAGTCCTTTTCAATTGTAATACCTCCTCCAAATGTAACTGGAAGTTTACATATGGGGCATGCTCTTAATAATACTCTTCAAGATATTATTGTTCGATATAATAGGATGAAAGGTAAGGATGTATTATGGCAGCCGGGAACAGATCATGCGGGAATAGCTACTCAAATGGTGGTTGAAAGAAAAATTGCTGCCGATGGTAATATGCCTTCCAGAACAGAGCTTGGCAGAGAAAAATTTATATCTGAAATTTGGAAGTGGAAAGAAGAATCTGGAAATACAATAACTGAACAACTAAGAAGATTAGGGGCGTCATGTGATTGGAGTCGGGAAAGATTCACTATGGATGATGGCCTTAGTAACGCTGTTAATAAAGTTTTTGTTTCACTATATAACGAGGGCTTAATTTACAAAGATAAGAGGCTTGTAAATTGGGACCCACAATTAAAGACAGCGATATCAGATTTGGAGGTTATTCAAAAAGAGGTAGATGGTTATCTTTGGTATATTAAATATCCAATTGTTGGCGATGAGAAGAATTCAATTATCATAGCAACAACTCGTCCTGAGACTATGTTTGGTGATACCGCAATAGCAGTACATCCAAAAGATAAACGTTATAAAGATTTAGTAGGTAAAGAGGTTTTAATACCAATTATTGGAAGAAAAATAAAAATTATAACCGATGAATATGCTGACCCAGATCAAGGTAGTGGAGCTGTAAAGATAACTCCAGCTCATGATTTTAATGATTTTGATGTTGGTAAAAGAAACAATCTAGAGATGATATCCATTATGGATATTGATGGAAAATTAAATAATGAAGTTCCGTCCAAATGGCAACAACTTGACAGATTTGAAGCAAGAGAAAAACTCATAGAAGAGTTGGATACAAATGATTATCTTGTTAAAACAGAAGAATACGAAAACACTATACCTTTTGGAGATAGATCTGATGTTATAATTGAGCCTTTTCTCACTGAACAATGGTATGTAGATGCGGAAAAACTTGCTATTCCAGCATTAAAGTCAGTTAAAGAAGGAAAAATGAAATTTATTCCATCGAATTGGTCTAAAACCTATTATGACTGGCTAGAAAATATACAACCTTGGTGTATATCAAGACAACTTTGGTGGGGACATAGAATCCCTGCCTGGTATACGAAAGAAGGTGAGATTATTGTTGCGCATGATGAAAATGAAGCTAAATCATTAGCCTATGATAAATTTAAAAAGAATGTTGATTTAATTCAAGATGAAGATGTTCTTGATACATGGTTTTCATCTGCATTATGGCCTTTTTCAACATTAGGATGGCCTGATGCAAATAATGATCTAGATAAATATTACCCAACCAACTTACTGGTTACAGGTTTTGATATTATTTTCTTTTGGGTTGCTAGAATGATGATGATGGGAATCCATTTTATGGGTAAAGAACCTTTTTCTGAAGTGTATATTCATGCATTAGTTAGAGATGAAAAAGGACAAAAAATGTCTAAATCTAAAGGAAATATAGTCGATCCATTAAGTTTAATAGAAAAGTATGGATCTGATTCTCTTCGTTTTACTTTAACAGCTATGGCGGCACAAGGACGTGATGTTAAGCTATCTGAATCAAGAGTAGAGGGTTATAGAAATTTTGGAACAAAGATTTGGAATGCTTCAAGATTTTGTGAAATAAATAAAATCAATGAAATTACTAAGTTTGATCCACAAATTGTTGTTAGTCCGATTAATAAATGGATTATAAGAGAATTTATTTCTATGCGTGAATCCTTAGATTCAAGCTTACAGGAATATCGATTTAATGATGCTGCTAATTATATTTACCATTTTACTTGGGGTACTTTTTGTGACTGGTATTTGGAGTTGATAAAGCCGCATTTAAATAACGAGAATGATGAAAATATTAATGAAATTAGATCGACATGCTCCTATATTCTTGATTCAATACTAATTACGCTCCATCCTTTTATGCCATTTATTACAGAAGAAATATGGCAAAATACTAAGAAAAGAAAAAATCCAATTATAATTGAATCATGGGAAAGAGAATTAAATAACAATTCAAATCTTTCTGAAGCCGATGAAATTATTACCCTTATTAATGTTGTGTCTAATATTAGATCTATTAAGGCTGAGTTAAATATAAAAGCAAAGGAGTTATTATTTTTAGAAATTAAGGAAGGAGATAAGCTTCTTTCCATAAAGAATTTAGATTTTTATCTTAATAACCTCGTTAAAGTATCTATAAACAAAGTTAATAAACTTTCAGAAAAGGCAGCTGTTTTTAATATTGAAAATTCTGAGCTAGCATTAATAATTCCTGATAATATAGATTTAACAAGTGAACTTGATAGAGTAATTAAGGAAGAAGAAAAAATAAAAAAAGAAATATCAAATTTATCGAAACGCCTAGAAAATAAAGCCTTTATTAAGAAGGCTCCAAAAGAGGTTGTTGAAGAGAATGTTAAGAAATTAGATGAATTAAAGCTTGAAAACGAAAGCATTAAATCCTCTAAGGAATTGATAAAAAATTTAATTAGCAAATAATGAGTAAAGAAATTAAATTAAAAAACAGAATTAATTGCCCCTTATGCAAAAATTTGAATGATTCACCAAAAGAAATACTTACCATTAACGAATGGTGTTTAGTTCAATGTCAAGAATGTTTATTTATTTATATGCCTACTGTTCCTATTTATGAGAGAATGAAAGAAGAATTGGCGTGGGAAAGAAATTTTTCTTCTGAAAAAAAGATAAGGTTTGCAAAAAAGATAAGACGATCAATTAAATCTTTAATTAAAAGAAATAAACTATTGTATTTATTAGAAAAATATAGTTTCAAGGGTAATATTTTAGATGTTGGGTGTGGATCAGGTGTTAAATTTGATGATCTTCCTAAAAAATTTATTCCCTTCGGCATAGATATTTCTCTTGAATCCGCTAATGAAGCTAAAAATAATTTTGAGAAAAAAGGTGGATCAGCTATATGTGCTCCGGCAACAGATGTTCTGCAAAATTTTGAAGAGAACTTCTTTTCGGCTGTTGTCTTGCGTTCATACTTGGAGCACGAACATAATCCACTTGAAGTTTTAGAGGGATTAAGAAAAACGATAAAAAATAACGGTGTTGTGATCATTAAGGTACCTAATTATGGGAGCATTAATAGGGTAGTAAGAGGAAAAAAATGGTGCGGATATAGATTTCCTGATCATGTGAATCAATTTACACCAAATACATTAAGTAAAATGGTTTTAAAGGCAGGTTATAAAATAATTAAGTTTAATTATACTGATAAACAACTTACAAGTGATAATATGTGGATGGTTGCAAGGCCATCATGATTTATTGGAAAAAAAATTAATGAGTAAAAGAAAATTCAATAACAGTAAATTACCTAGTAGGCATGTCAGAGTTGGTCCCCAGAAGGCTCCTCATAGATCTTATTATTATGCGATGGGTTTAGACGAAAGTGATATTGATAAACCATTTGTAGGCGTTGCCACTTGTTGGAATGAATCTGCTCCTTGTAATATATCTCTAATGAGACAGTCTAAAAGTGTTAAAACTGGTGTTTCTTCTGAAGGCGGAACTCCAAGAGAATTTACAACAATTACAGTAACTGATGGTATTGCAATGGGCCATCAAGGTATGAAGTCCTCTTTAGTAAGCAGGGAAATAATATCTGATTCTATAGAAGTTTCAATGCGAGGTCATTGCTATGATGCTTTAGTTGGCGTAGCAGGTTGTGATAAATCTCTACCAGGAATGATGATGGCTATGCTTAGGCTCAATGTTCCTTCAGTTTTTATATATGGAGGGTCAATTCTTCCAGGAAAATATAAGGGTAAAGATGTTACTGTAGTCGATGTTTTCGAAGCAGTAGGTGAGTATTCTGCTGGTACAATTGATGAAGAAGAGCTTCATGCATTAGAATGTGTTGCTTGTCCAAGTGCCGGTTCTTGTGGAGGTCAATTTACAGCGAATACTATGGCTTGCGTTTCTGAAGCAATAGGTCTTGCTCTTCCTTACTCATCAGGACCTCCTGCTCCCGATGAAAGTAGAGATAAGTATGCATTACAATCTGGTAAAGTTGTTATGGATCTACTAGAAAATAATATTAGACCTCGAGATATTGTAACAAAAGACTCATTTATAAATGCTGCAGTTGTTGTTGCGGCAACTGGCGGTTCTACAAATGGAGCTCTTCACTTACCAGCAATGGCTAATGAAATCGGTATTGATTTTGATTTGTTTGATGTTGCAGAAATTTTTAAATCAACTCCATATATTGCAGATTTGAAGCCTGGCGGTAATTATGTTGCAAAAGATATGTATGAAGCTGGAGGAGTTCCTATGCTTTTAAGAACATTACTTGATGAAGGATTTATCAAGGGAGATTGTTTAACTGTTACCGGTAAATCTCTTGAAGAGAATATTGCAGATGTTAAATTTGATTCATCTCAAAAAGTTATTTATCCAGCTAATAATCCTATAACTAAGACTGGAGGTGTGGTCGGTCTTAAAGGAACTTTTGCACCTGATGGAGCAATTGTAAAAGTTGCTGGAATGGATAATTTAAAGTTTAGTGGTCCAGCAAGATGTTTTGATTGTGAAGAGGATGCATTCGCTGCTGTAGAGGCAAAAGAATATAAGGATGGTGAAGTTATTATTATCCGTTATGAGGGCCCTAAAGGGGGTCCTGGAATGCGAGAAATGTTATCAACAACTGCTGCTCTTTATGGCCAAGGAAAGGGCGATAAAGTTGCTTTAGTTACAGATGGTCGATTTTCAGGGGGAACAAGAGGTTTTTGCATTGGGCATGTAGGTCCTGAAGCAGCTGACGGCGGGCCTATAGCGCTTGTTAAAGATGGCGATATAATTACTATTGATGCGGAATCTGGCGTAATTGATATTGAGATATCTGAAGAAGATTTAAAATTACGAAAAAAAGAATGGATAAAGCCAAAATCTGATTACAATACTGGTACCTTATGGAAATATGCTAATCAAGTTGGTCCTGCTCGATATGGAGCTGTTACACATCCTGGAGCAAAAGAAGAAACACACTGTTACGCAGATATTTAGCTATATAAAAGTTCTGCAATTATCGGCGCATGATCTGACGGTTTTTCCTTATCTCTTTCATTCTTATCTATAAAAATATCTTTTATATAATCAGCAGCGATAGGAGAGACCAAGATATGATCTATTCTTATCCCTTCATTTTTTTGCCACGAACCTCTTTGATAATCCCAAAAGCTATATTCTTTTTCTTGAGGGTAAAGAGATCTGTATGAATCTATAAAACCTATTGATATTAATTCTCGAAATTTTTTTCTTGTTTCTAAGAGGAATAATGCATCATTTTTCCACTTGTCCGGATCATAAGTATCAATATTTTCAGGAATTACATTAAAATCCCCTAATAGAATAACAGCCTCATCTTTTATGTTAAGTGATACTAAATGATCTTTTAATGCGCTCATCCATCTTAACTTATAATCATATTTTTCGCCAGGGCAGGGGTTTCCGTTAGGTAAGTAGATATTGATAACTCTTAATATCTCTGACCCAATAGAATGAACCGTTTCTATATATCTTGCTTGATCATCTTCGAAATTAGGAATTTTAAGTATTTTTTCTTCAATAATAAATTTAGAAAATGTTGCGACACCATTATAACTTTTCTGCCCATTTACAACTAAATTATATCCTAAATCTTCAAAAGTTTGATTAGGAAAACTTTCATTTATAACTTTGGTTTCTTGCAAACATACAATGTCAGGATTTTCTTTTTCTAGCCATTCAAGAATATTATTTATTCTTGTTCTAACAGAATTGACATTCCAAGAAGCAATTTTCATTACATTGAAAAAGAAGTTCCACAGCCACAAGAGGAAACTGCATTCGGATTATTTATTTTAAAAGATTTTCCTAATAACTCATCAACAAATTCTATATTGGACCCATTTAGATAGGGTATAAATGCTTCATTTATTAAGACCTTAACTCCATCTTTTGTGAGAACAATATCATTAGAATTAATATTAGCATCAAGATCAATTTTATAAGAAAAACCGGCGCATCCGCCACCGAGAACATCTATTCTTAAATGAGTTTCCTTATTCTCATTATTAATAATTTTTTCTATCTGCTTAACTGCGCTATCTTTTATTTCAAAATCAATTTCTTTAACCATTAGTTTCCAGGTAAACTTCCTGCTCCCAATCTGCCTAAATTTCCAAACAATTGCTGAATAATAGTTAACTCTCTTCCTCTTGTTGGGGTAGAGTTAGTATTAAATGCTATTAGATTGCCATCTTCTAAACCATATTCCTTAATATATGCTACTTGACTATTTTCATTAAATCCCAATGTTATTACTCTTCTTGACGCAACACTAGGTTGATAAAATGCAGTAGTTTCAGCCCGACTATAAATATAATACCAAATAGTTCCGTCTATAGTGGATGTTGTTGATGGAGTGCCTAATAATTCTAATACTTGCCCAGCATTTGTTTTTTCAATTTCAATTTGCGAAATTACCTTATCATCAAATACATAACCTCTATTTTCAACAATTGGAGAACAGCCAATTATCGTTAGAATAGTTATTATAAATATATAATTTTTAATATTTCTTTTCATATCAATATATCTTTATTTAATGTATTTATTAGAAATGGTCTTTTTTGTTTAGTATGTCAATATTTCTAAGAAAAATGTTTAAAATTATTAATAATTTATTAAATAGAAAAAAAACTATTTACAAGAAATATACGCTTCCTCACGAAGCTCTATACAAAAGGGTGCTTATAAAATCTTATGATAGCTGGTTCTATAAGGACTTAGGAATTTCCGAGGATATTAATGGAAGGTTTGAGTTAATAATTCTCCATACTTTTATTTTATTTCAATCACTTGAAGCAGGGAATAATAAAAATAAATCTTTTAAACAAAAATTTATGGAAACTTTTATTGATGAACTTGAATCTACCTACAGGGAAATGGGAATAAGTGATAATACATTTAGTAAAAAAATGAAAATTGCTGCAAAATCTATATATGGAAGATTAGATGCTTACACACAAACTATTGATAATATTGATTTATTCAATGAATCACTTAAAAGAAATATTTGGCCTTTAGATAAAGAACTAACTAATAAAGTTCCTATGTTAAGCGAATATGTTTATAAAAAAATAGAAAAATATAAAAACAAATCTTTTGACAGTATACTTAAGATTTCAGATCAGGGGTTTTAGTAAATAGAATTGCAAATATTTTGGAAAATTTAACAAAAATTTCAATTGATATGATGGGCGGTGATTTCGGTCCAGATGTAACCGTAAAAGGTTTGGATCATGCATTAAAGAGATTAGATAATGTCCATGCTAATTTATTTGGGAATGAAGAATCGATAAAAGAAGTTTTAAACAAATATCCATCTCTTTCCTCAAAAGTTGATATTTTCCATACTGAAAAATTTGTTCCTATGGATGCAAAGCCAATAGATGCCTTAAGGAGGATCGGGAAAGAATCATCTATGTGGATGAGTATAGATTCCTGCGCAAAAAATAATTCTGATGTAATTCTTTCTGCCGGTAATACCGGAGCTTTAATGGCATTATCAAAAATTATTCTAAGAACTATTGAGGGAATTGAAAGACCTGCTATCACAGCATTATGGCCTAATCCCGAAGGTGAATCTGTTGTTTTAGATTTAGGGGCAAATATTGATGTCTCTACCAATCAATTAGTTCAATTTGGAATAATGGGCTATGCATATGCCGTATGCGTTCTTAAAAAGGATAAACCAAAAATAGCCATTCTCAATATAGGTCATGAAGATACAAAAGGGTCAAATGATCTTCAAGAGGCCTCAGAAAAGCTTTCTAATCTTTTTAATGATAAGTTTATAGGTTTTGTTGAAGGTGATGATCTCTCTAAAGGAACATCTGATGTTATTATAACTGATGGTTTTACTGGGAATGTGGCATTAAAGACAGCTGAAGGTATTGCTCAACTTATGAAGCATTTTATGTTTGATTCATTGAAAAGTAGTTTATCTGGAAAGTTAGGAATGTTTATTGCTCAGAATCCCTTAAGATCTTTAAAAAGTAAAATTGATCCTAGGCGTAGTAATGGAGGTTTTTTTCTTGGTTTAAACGGTTTAGTTGTTAAAAGTCATGGCGGAACAGATTATTTGGGTTTTTCTAATGCAATAGAATTTAGCGTAAATTTAGCCCGATCAAATATATCAAAGAAGATTCAAGATTTAGTTGGAGAAAATATTTAATGTCTGAAAACATTTTTTTTAAATCTAAAATAATTGGAGTTGGGGCGTACTTACCAGAAAGGATTGTCACTAATGATGATTTATCAAAAAATATTGATACTGACGATAAATGGATATCTGAAAGGACTGGGATAAAAGAAAGAAGAATAGCAAATGATTCAGAAACCACTTCATCATTAGGAATTGAGGCAGCTAAGAAGGCTATTAATAATGCAGGTATTAGTAGGGATGATATTGATTTGATAATTTTAGCAACAGCGACTCCTGATAATACTTTTCCTGCAACCGCTACTTCAATTCAAGCTGGGTTGGGAATAAAGAATGGATATGCTTACGATGTTCAGGCGGTGTGCTCTGGTTTTGTTTTTGCTCTTGAAATTGCAGATAATTCTTTAAGATTGGGAAAATCCAAAAATGCCCTGGTGATTGGCTCTGAAACATTTAGTAGGATTTTAGATTGGAAAGATAGGTCCACATGTGTCTTATTTGGTGATGGAGCTGGAGCGGTTGTCTTGCAATCTGCTGATAGTAATTCTACTAGAGGAATTTTAAGTAACCATCTTCATTCTGATGGCAATTACAAGGATATGCTTTATGTCGATGGAGGTCCCTCTACTTCTAATAATGTTGGGTTTTTACGCATGGATGGTCAGGGAGTTTTTAAGCACGCTGTTAAAAATATCTCTGGATCTATTTTAGAGGCATTGAAACAAAATAATATTACAATCGATGATATAGACTGGTTTATTCCTCATCAAGCTAACTCAAGAATATTAGATGCTGTTGCTAAAAAAGTTGGCTTAAAAAGTGAGAAAATAATTGTAACCGTTGATAAGCATGCAAACACATCGGCAGCTTCTATACCCTTGGCTTTAAATGAAGCAGTAGAGCTTGGAAAAATTAATGAAGGTGACATTATTTTACTTGCCGCCATGGGAGGTGGCTTTACTTGGGGGTCAAGTTTAATTAGATGGTAAAGAGCTTGATTTTTAATAATTATAATTGTTTTATATAAAAAAAATACGGAATCAAAATGACTAATACCCTTACCAGAGCTGAATTAGCAGAATTAATATATAGTGAAGTTGGAATTTCTAAAACAGAAGCATCAGAAATTGTTGATCAATTTTTTGAGGAAATTATTATTGATTTAATGGAAGGCAATTCTGTTAAACTAACTTCATTTGGAACTTTTTCTGTTAGACATAAGAAAGAAAGAATTGGAAGAAACCCAAAAACAAAAGAAGAGGCGGTGATTGACCCTAGAAGGGTAGTTTCATTTAGGGCAAGTAGAGAATTAAAAAGAAGAGTTGATAATTAATAAAAATGAATAAAGGACCAGATGCTTATAGAACTATCGGCGAAGCCTCAAAAGAAGTAGGCGTAGAGCCATATGTTATAAGATTTTGGGAAACAAAATTCACTCAATTAAGACCAATTAAAAGATCTGGAGGAAGAAGGTTCTACAGACCATCAGATATTGTTAAATTAAAAACTATTAAATCCTACTTATATGATAGTGGTTTAACAATAAAAGGTGCAATAGAGCAGCTTAAGAAAAGCAGCTCAGATTCTACAAACCCAAAAATTATCATTGAATCAAATGAAACAGACATTAAGGGTTTAATAATTAAAGAATTAAACGAAATTCGTTCATCTTTATCCTAGATTAGCGGAGCGTAGCGCAGCCCGGTAGCGCACTTGTCTGGGGGACAAGGGGTCGTGGGTTCAAATCCCGCCGCTCCGACCATTTTAATTGTATTAATTTAATAATTTGTTAACCTAACAGAATGTTTTTAAATAGGGCTTAGTAAAATGAAAAAAATTAATTCATTATTTGAGAGTATCTTTTCTCCTGTTATTCCTCATATTCATTATTTATTGAGATTTATTCTTGGTATTTCTTTTTTCTTACATGGTTTTGGTAAGCTGCCAATTAGCCAAGGATTTATTGGATGGTTGGGTTCCCAAGGTGTTATTTACCCCGAATTAATTGCATATTTTGTTGCTTGGGGAGAAATATTATCAGGAATTGGGATTATATTTGGAGGATTATTAATCAAGTTCTATCCCATTACTTCTAATCTCTTAACTAGAGTTTCAGGGGGAATTATTACTATAATAATGGTCTCGGCTTTAGTAGTTGCTCACTCTGATTGGAATATATTTATTGGTGAAAGAGGAAAAATTTTATTTGCAAGTGAACAATTATTTTTACTTACTTTAGGCACTTACTTTCTTGTAGTGGGCAATAATTTAAATAATGAGTAAATTTGTTATTTTTTATGAAGACATTATTTAAATTTATTCTACTTATTGCTTTTATTTTATTAATTATAGGGCCATTATTATTAGCATTAATATAATATTAATAATTAAGGAGATCTTATGAAAAAATTAATATTTATGGGAGTTATACTTTTTTCATTTTCTGTTAATGCAGCTCATCATAAACAAAATGATCTAACGAATGAAGAGGTTGTAATGAAAGCTTACTCAACTTTTGCAGAAGGAGATAATGAGAGTTGGTCTAAACTACATTCAAATGATCTAAAGTTTACTGTTTATGGCAATCTTCCACAATCAGGTACACATATTGGTACAGAAGCGACTATTAAAAATGTTTTTGAGGTTATACAAAAACATTGGCCAAATTTTAAATTAGAAAAAATTAATATAGATACCGTTGGTGATACTGTTTATGTCTTAAATCATATGACCGCTGATAATCTGGATACATATACATTACATATGTTCAAAGTTAAGAATGGTAAAATTAAATCATTTACAGCGTTTGACGATACTGATGCGCTAAAATTATCGATGATTAAATAAGTTAATTTTATTTATATAGAGGTTACATGACTAACTACAGATTCCCTAAGGGCGCAGCTTTAGTTTTTGGTGGCTCAGGAGTTCTTGGATCAGGAATAATCGATCTTTTAAGCAAAAATGGAACTGATATTGCTTTTACTTTTTTAAATAATAATAAATCAGCAGAAAAACTAGCAGAGATTGTAAAGGATAATGGAAGACAGGTTCTATCAAAAAGTATTAATTTGCTAGAATTATCCGATGTTGAAGACTTTTCTAATACTGCAAAAGATAAATTTGGTAGAATTCATTCGGTTATTGATGCTACGGGTCCCTTTATTAATATTGCCCCAATATTAGATTCTGATCCTGAGGATGTTTATAAAACACTAGATACAGATATAAATGGTTTTTACCATATTCTGAAATCAACAATTCCTATCCTTAAAGAAGGAGGAGGTGGTTCAATTACTGCTCTTACTGCAGCAGCTGTTCACCGATATATAAATACGGCTGGATTATCTTCAATACCTAAAACAGTTATACAACATTTATGTACTGTAGTTGCTAGGGAAGAGGGTGTTCATGGCATAAGAGCTAATTGTGTAGCGGTTGGGCAAATTGATTTACTTTCTGATAAACAAAAAGAAGAAATTGAGTCATCTGGTGATGTGGCTAATCAGTTTTTAAAATTAATTCCATTAGGTAGGTCAGGAAATCCTAAAGAATTGTTTGACGCTGTAGCCTTTCTTGCATCTGAAAATTCTGGATATATAAGCGGTCAATCGCTAGCTGTTGATGGTGGTTATTCTGCGTAATATTCTGATATTTATTTTTGTATCATTCTTTACAACTTTTTCTTACTCAAAAGAAAGTGTTGAGACAATTTATCTTTTTAAAGAAATGGTAACACTAGATAAAATCAATGAAGGAGCTAACTCAATAATAGTCAGCAACGGAAGATTTCTTGAAGTAGGTATATTTGAGAATATAAAGAAGAATTATCCTGATGCAAAAATAAATTTAAATCTCAAGGATATAATTGCTGTTCCGGGCTTTATAGAGCACCATATTCACCCTTTCTTATCATCTTTAACTATGAATTCTAAAGTAATATCTATCGACAGCTGGAATCTAGACGGAGTAAAGAGTCCAAGTATTCTAAGTGAAGATAAATATATTGGTGAATTAAAATCTTCTATAAAGAAAAATAAGTCAAATAATGTATTTATTTCGTGGGGTTATCATCATTATTTCCATGGTAAACTAACACGAAAAAAATTAGATCAAATAAGCAAAGATATACCTATATTAATAATTCATAGATCTTTTCATGAGTTTATCATGAATAGTAAAGCTATTGAATTCTTTGGCGTTAATAAAGATTTGATTAATCAGCTTCCCGAAGATGTAAGATCAAATGTAAATTTAGATAATGGGCATTTTTCAGAAAATGGTGCATTTGTTGTGCTCCCCAATCTGATGAAGTATTTCTCAAAAAATAAAGGTTTTTTAAATGGGTTAAATAAAACAGTTAATTACCTTCATAAGAATGGAATTACATTAATAGCAAATCCAGGCGCCATGCCTGATCGGGATTTACAGAATGCTAAAAACTTTATTTTTGGTGGAAAGAAAACTCCTTTTAAAAGCTACTTTATCCCGAACGGAATGTATTTATCTTCTGTGTACAAGGATGAAGAATTAATAAGAGGAACAGAAGAAATACTAAATTGGGGCGAAGGTAAAGTTGAGTTTTTAAGTAAACATATAAAATTATTCATAGATGGTGCGATGTATTCACAAAATATGATTATGCGTGATGGATACCTAGATGGGCATAAGGGTGTTTGGTTAATGGATAAGAAGAGATTTAAAGAGGTGTTTAAAATATATTGGGACGCCGGCTATCAAATTCATATTCATCAAAATGGTGATGGTGGGTTAGATCATCTTCTTGATG